>NZ_CAXCCZ010000001.1:0-78505 GCF_963981275.1 uncultured Candidatus Thioglobus sp.
GCGAAGATAAAGCAGGTGATATTATTAGTGGCTGGGTAAATAATTTAGCAGCAACGCCAAATGCTAAAGATTCACATGTGATGAATGCTATTTTGTCAGGTCAATGTGATGTGGGCTTGGTTAACACGTATTACTTTGGCCGTCTGATTGAGAAAAATCCAACAGCACCATTGAAACTATTTTGGGCTAATCAAGATACTACAGGTGTTCATGTCAATGTGTCTGGTGCTGGCGTGACTAAGCATGCATCTAATGCAAAAGGTGCAACTCAGTTGTTAGAGTGGTTGTCTTCAGCTAAGGCACAAGCTATTTATGGTTCGCTTAATAAGGAGTATCCAGCTAATCAAAATATTGCTTCTGATGATGTAGTGTCAGCTTGGGGATCATTTAAACAAGACAGTATGAATTTATCTCAAGCGGGTATATTACAAGCTGATGCGGTAAAACTGATGCAAATACAGGGTTATAGATAAGTTTAAATTTACTTAAGTCAAAACCCAAGGCTTGTTAAAGTCTTGGGTTTTGTTGTTTTAAAACATTAAACATTTATTAGGAAAATAGTTTGGAAAAAAATTGCTTTAAATCGAAGATATGGATAAGCATTGTTGCCTTGCTAGTGGCGATGCCAATCTTTGTGGTGGCTTTTTCTTGGGTAATGCCTGAGCATGAACTGTGGGCGCATTTCTCTGAAAATATTCTATCTAGCTTAATAGGTTCAACACTTATCTTATTATTGGGTGTGGGTATTGGTGTCACACTGTTAGGTACTGTATTAGCCTATTTGGTAGTGATGGTTGAGTTTCCTGGTAGAAGGTGGCTGGAGTGGGCGTTATTTTTACCTTTTGCCATTCCCGCTTATGTTATAGCTTTTGTGTATTTGGGTGTATTTGATTATTCAGGATATGCCCAAGTTTGGATGCGTGAAGTCTTAGGCTTGCCAGGGTTTGATATTAGGGCGGGTTCGTGGGCAATTATTCTTACCTTTGTATTGGTGTTTTATCCTTATGTATATATGATGACGCGCGCCTCTTTTAAGCGTCAAAAGGTCAACATGATTGAGGCGGGAAAGCTATTAGGTGCTAGCCCACTACGTGTATTTTTTAAAGTTTCACTGCCATTGGCACGCCCAGCAGCGGCAGCAGGACTATTGGTAACT
Organism: uncultured Candidatus Thioglobus sp.; assembly: GCF_963981275.1. NCBI lineage: Bacteria > Pseudomonadati > Pseudomonadota > Gammaproteobacteria > Pseudothioglobaceae (SeqCode) > Candidatus Thioglobus > uncultured Candidatus Thioglobus sp. The sequence goes on from NZ_CAXCCZ010000001.1 coordinate 1,157, forward strand.
TTAATGGAAACTTTAGCTGATTTTGGTGTGGTGAGTTTATTTAACTACGATACCTTTACTACAGCCATTTATTCTGCTTGGGGGGATTTTAGATCCATTGAGGTGGCAGCTCAGTTGGCCTCATTATTAGTACTAGTAGCATTTTTCTTGATTTATTTTGAGAAGAGGGCTCGCGGCCAAGCTAAATACTATTCAGCTGATGTAACCAATAAAAAACCGTATCATGCAAAAGGCTTTACAGCTTGGTTAATAAGTTTATTTGTATTTGGCATATTCATGCTTTCTTTCGCGATGCCAATGTTGCAGTTGATGATTTGGAGCTACTCATCAGTAGCCGATGAGTGGAGCGCTAAATATATTGATTTAATAACTTCCACTTCGATACTGACCATTACTGCAGTATCAGTCACTGTAGTGCTTGCAATTATCCTGGCTTTGCCAGGTAGATGTAAGCAGGATAGTATATGGCTTAAAAGTATTATTCGACTAGCAACACTTGGATATGCCTTACCTGGCTCGGTGATGGCAGTGGGTTTGTTATATGGTATTAATCAAATATCGGTTGTTAGTATTTATTTTGGTGGTGAAGGTGTCAATCATATTATTTACGGTTCAATAGTGCTACTACTATTTGCTTATGTATCACGTTTTATGGCCATTGCTTATAGTTCAATTGAGGCTAGTGCACAGCAAATTAAACCTGTATTTACTCAAACTGCACGGTTATTAGGTGCATCCAGAATTCGACTTATTTGGCAAGTTTATTTGCCAATGATGACACCAGGTATTCTGGCGGGTGGTTTATTGGTAGCGGTAGATGTTATGAAAGAGTTACCAGCAACTTATCTGTTGCGTCCTTTTGGCTGGGATACCTTGGCGATTCAAACTTATGAGCTAAGTGCTGAAGGTTTGTTTGAGCGCGCTGCAGTTCCGGCTCTAATTATGGTGGTATTTGGTGCACTACTAATGAGTGTTTTTCAGACCTTAGATAAAAAATCGTCCAGAACAACTTAAGTCAGTAAAATACCTGTAATTATTAAGGATTTTATTTTTACAATGGCCAATACATTATTAAATATTAAAGGGGTTACTTGTGCAGCAATTAATGCTGGCATTAAGAATAATGACGCACTAGATTTGTCAGTTATATTGCTGGCGCCTAACAGCGAAACGGCTGGCGTATTTACTCAAAATGTATTTTGCGCCGCGCCGGTATTGGTGGCTAAAAATCACTTAGAAAACGCGCCTTTAGCCCTGCTTATTAATAGTGGCAATGCCAATGCAGGAACCGGCTCCCAAGGGTTGGAAAATACACTAAAAACTTGCAATATTTTAGCCGCAGAGTTAAACATCAAATCTGAACAAGTATTGCCTTTTTCAACGGGTGTAATCGGCCAACAATTAGAAGTTTCAAAATTTGAAACAGGCATTCCAAGTGTAGTATCTCAGCTATCTGCTGATGCAATTGGACAAGTTGCAAAAGGAATTTTAACCACTGATTTGGTTGAAAAAACCATTTCAAAGCAGTTTGATATCAATGGTGAGACTGTTACTATTACCGGCATCGCCAAAGGCTCCGGCATGATTCGTCCTAATATGGCCACCATGCTCAGTTTTGTTTTTACTGATATTAAAGCTACTCAAGATCAATTACAATCTTGCTTGAACACAGCCACCAATCAATCGTTTAATCGTATCACTGTTGATGGTGACACCTCTACAAATGACGCTTGTACTTTAAGTGCTACTGGCATGAGTGGTGTTGATATTTCTGATTGTACGAGTGAATTTCAGCAAGCACTAAATACGGTTACAAAAACACTGGCGCATAAGATTATTAAAGATGGCGAAGGGGCTACTAAGTTTGTAGAAGTTTGTGTTAAGGGTGGTTCAAATACGCAGGATTGTTTAGAGGTAGCTTATACCGTTGCGCACTCGCCACTGGTTAAAACTGCGCTATTTGCAAGTGATGCAAATTGGGGTCGGATTTTGGCGGCAGTAGGGCGTGCTAATATTGCCAATCTTAATATTGAAGATATTAATATTTATTTAAATAAGGTGAGTATTGTTAAGTCTGGTGAGCCTGATGCGAACTACACTGAACAAGCGGGTAGTGCTGAGATGGTCAAAGAAAATATTGTAATTACCATCGAGATCGGTATAAGCGATGCGCAAGAAAGCGTATGGACTACTGATTTTTCTTATGATTATGTCAAAATTAATGCGGAGTACAGGACATGAGTGTTTATCGATTATTAATTTCTTGCCCTGATACTCATGGATTGGTAGCAGTTGTTAGCCAGTTTATTCTTGAATATAACGGTAATATTAAAGAAGCGCATCATCATTTGGATGAGCAAAATCAGCATTTCTTTATGCGCATTGAGATCGAGTCAGATTCTATTTCTTGTTCTTTAGATGAATTTAAAGATGCTTTTTCTACTCTAGCAGAGCGGTGTAATATGGTTTGGCAATTAAGTGATGCCACTCAGCTTAAGCGTATATTAATTATGGGATCAAATGCGTCACACTGTGTAGCAGATCTTTTGCACCGTGGACATGAAGATGAGCTTGAAGGTGATATTGTTGGTGTTTTGTCTAACCATGATAAATTGTCAAAACTAGCCAGCTGGTATGATGTGGCCTTTAAAAAAGTTAGTATTAATCAGGATACTAAAGTGGCTGACATGAAAAAAATGATGCAAGTAGTTGAAGGCTTTAATCCAGATGTAATTGTACTTGCGCGCTATATGCAAATTATTCCTGAGGAAATGTGCGCAGAATATAGTGGCAAAATTATCAATATCCATCATTCATTTTTACCTTCGTTTGTTGGCGCCAATCCATATGCGCGTGCTGCTGAGCGCGGAGTTAAATTAATTGGCGCCACTTGTCATTACGTAACCGCCAATTTGGATGAGGGGCCTATTATTGAGCAAGATGTGGTGCGAGTTGATCATGGCGACAGTGCAGATGATATGAAAAAGATGGGTCAAGATGTTGAAAAAATAACTCTTGCCAAAGGTTTAAAATATCATTTAGAAGATCGCGTATTAACCTGTAACAACAAAACCATTGTTTTCTCATAGAAAATTTGACTTAGGTCAATCAATTTAATAGCACCATCCGTAAAATAAGCCCACATGGAAGTTGCTTATTACATTGAATATTTATTGCCACTATTATTTTTTATAGTGGCATTTGTGTATTCTTCAGTTGGTATGGGCGGTGGCTCATCTTATACGGCAATTATGGTTATTGCCAGCATGTCAAGTCTGGCAATTCCCATAATCTCTTTATCGCTTAACTTATTTGTAACCACTATCGGTAGTTACAATTATTTGCGTAATAAACATGGAAAGCTACGTATTATTTTGCCGTTTTTGCTCTCAGCAATTCCATTTGCTTATGTTGGTGGTGCGCTCCAACTGCCTAAAGAAATGTTTCTGTGGATATTATTAGCATCGCTGATTTTGGTTGCGATGCGAATTTATTTTTGGAAGGATACTGGCTTCAGGTGGCAATTAAATCGCCAAAGGAAGATTGTTATCTCTTTGTTTTTAGGTTCAATCTTAGGACTTATAGCCGGAATTGTGGGTATTGGCGGCGGCGTGTATTTAGTGCCTTTGATTATTATGTTAAACCTGGGTACACAAAAAGAAGCAGCAGCAGCAGGTACTGTTTTTGTCTGGGTAGTGTCTTTGTCTGGCTTAGTATCACGTTTACAATATAACTCGATTAACTTATTAGAATATACACCACTAATTATTGCGGTAATGATAGGTGGTTTTTTAGGCTCTTACATGGGTTCGTTTAAATTCAGCCCAAAAACTATGGAGAAGACACTCGGTATTATTATTATTATGGCAATTGTGTTATTGATTAAAAAAATAATCGTTTAACTGTTATCGACAATAAACTTTTTGAACCGTGCAGCAATAGGAGAGAGTTTACTTTTTGAGTTGTGTACAACGTACCAATGGCGAGTAATCGGAAATTTATCAATACTGAGCTGTTTAATAACATTATTATCAAGCTCTAATTTAACAGTGTGCTTGGACACAAATCCAATTCCTAATCCAGCTTGAACAGCCTGAATAATGGCTTCATTAGAATTAATTTCAATATCTGAGTTAAGTTGCATGCCAATAATGCGCTCAATGGTAATGCGTGTACCTGATCCTTGTTCTCGAGTAATGAGTGTTTCATTAGTAAGATCTTTAATGGTGTTGCTCTGATTGTTAAGTAATGGGTGTTCTGGATGGGCAATAGCAATTAGAGGGTTCTCCATAAAAGGCTGAGTAACGAGTGGCATATCTGTTGGAGGTTCACCCATAATAATTAAATCTGCTTCACTATTATCAAGTTTTTCTAGTAGTGATTCGCGGTTAGTCACTTCTAAATAAAAAGACATTCTGGGATATTGTTTTTTAAATTTTGCCAAAATATGGCTAACAAATGAGTTGGTAGTGGTGGCAACAGCAATTTGTAAGTGACCCGCCTCAGGGTCAAGTGTTTGCTCAATGTCTGCCTTGCTTTGCTCCAATTTATCAATTACCTCAAGGCTAGTTTGATAAAACTTCTGTCCAATAAAGGTTGGCGTGATAGTTTTTCCTTGAATGTTGACCAATTCTGAGCCCAGGTTTTCTTGCAATTGTTTGACTTGCATATAAACAGCGGGCTGGGTGATGTGTAATTCTTTACTGGCCTTGGTAAAGCTCTTAAGTCGGATGACAGCTTCAAAGCTATAGAGTTGCTTAAGTGTGTAATTAATCATAAGTAAAAGTTATTATTTACTAAATAAATATTATTTTACATTATACAAAGTTTTACATATAATAGGTGTTTTTTAATAGATAGGAGTCCACAATGGATCAATCGAATAGATATGCTGATTTGTCATTAGACGAAGATACGCTAATCGCAGAAGGCGGCCATATTTTGGTTACGTACACCATGCACCCAATGCCTGGTTTCTTTGGTTACTTAGAAACTGCTGCTCACTTTGCAGCTGAGTCTTCAACGGGTACAAATGTAGAAGTTTGCACAACAGATGATTTTACTAAAGATCTAGACGCAATGGTATACGAAATTGATGAAGCTAAAGGCATCATGAAGATCGCATACCCATGTGGCTTATTTGACCGTAACGTAATTGACGGTCGTGCAATGGTTGTATCTTTCTTAACACTTGCTATTGGTAACAATCAAGGTATGGGTGACGTTAAAGACGCACAAATGATTGACTTCCATGTTCCTAAGCAAATGCTTGACATTTTTGATGGTCCATCTATGGATATCACAGACCTTTGGAACTTATTAGGCCGTGACCGTGAAAATGGTGGTTACATTGCTGGTACTATTATTAAGCCTAAGTTAGGTTTACGTCCTAAGCCTTTTGCTGAAGCTGCATACCAGTTCTGGTTAGGTGGCGATTTCATCAAGAATGATGAGCCTCAAGGTAACCAAGTTTATGCTCGCATGAAGGATGTTACTCCTTTAGTTGCTGACGCGATGAAGCGTGCACAAGACGAAACTGGCGAAGCTAAAATTTTCTCTGCAAATATTACAGCTGACGATCATCATGAAATGATTGCTCGTGGCGAATACATCTTGGAAGCATTTGGTGAAAATGCTAACCACGTTGCATTCCTAGTTGACGGTTATGTTGGTGGTTGTGGTATGGTTACTACAGCACGTCGTAACTTCCCTGGTCAATACTTACATTACCATAGAGCTGGCCATGGTGCGATTACGTCTCCATCTTCAGTTCGTGGTTACACTGCATTTGTTCTTGCTAAGCTTTCTCGCCTTATGGGTGCGTCTGGTATCCACGTGGGTACAATGGGCTTCGGTAAGATGGAAGGTGGTGCAGATGATAGACATATTGCATACATGATTGAGCAAGATAGTGCTCAAGGTCCAGTTTATCACCAAGAGTGGTTTGGTATGAAGCCAACTACACCGATTATTTCTGGTGGTATGAACGCTCTACGTCTTCCAGGTTTCTTCGAGAACCTAGGTCACGGTAATGTAATCAACACTTCTGGTGGTGGTTCTTATGGTCATATTGACTCTCCTGCAGCGGGCGCTAAGTCATTACGTCAAGCGTACGATTGTTGGATGGCTAAAGCTGATCCGATTGAGTTTGCCAAAGATCATAATGAGTTTGCTCGTGCATTCGAGTCATTCCCAGGTGATGCTGATTCTCTATACCCAGGTTGGAGAGATCAGTTAGGTGTTCACAAGTAAATCTTGTAGCACTTAGCTAAGAAAAGCCTCTGCTTCATGTAGAGGCTTTTTTTTCTAAGGAACTCTTAGCTAAATAAGAACAACTGTTTATATTTAGCTAAGCGTTTCAAACTATACAAACCATAGCGTTTAGCATGGTTAACATTAATAAGGATAGAACTATGTCAGATTTCGATATCAATCAATTTAAAATTGAATCAGAGCCATTTTACGAAGCACAATCAAATGAAGCGCAGCTTTATACTGCCGCTTACAATGCAAGATTGCCAGTGATGGTTAAAGGTCCAACTGGTTGTGGTAAATCTCGTTTTATTGAGCACATGGCGCATAAATTAGACAAGCCTATTATTACTGTTTCTTGTAATGAAGATATTACCGCCTCTGACTTAATTGGTCGTTATTTACTTGATGCCAATGGTACTCGTTGGGTTGATGGCCCGTTAACATTGGCAGCGCGTCACGGCGCTATTTGTTATTTGGACGAAATTGTTGAAGCGCGTCAAGACACAATGGTGGTTATTCATTCATTAACGGATCATCGTCGTGAGCTAATGCTGGATAAGAAAGGTGAGCTGGTTAAGGCGCATCCTGATTTCCAATTAGTTATTTCATACAATCCTGGCTATCAGTCACTGATGAAAGATCTTAAGCAATCAACCAAGCAGCGTTTTACTGGTATGGATTTTGACTATGCTTCAGCTGAATTGGAAGCGTCAATCGTTGCTAAAGAATCAGGTGTGGATGCCGATATGGCGGCAAATTTAGTTAAACTTGCACAAGCAACACGTAATTTAGTAGGCCACGGACTAGACGAAGGCGCATCAACGCGCCTACTTAACTATGCAGGCACATTGATTGCTGCAGGCGTTGAAGTTAAAGATGCTTGTCATATGGCGTTAGTATGTCCAATTACAGATGATGCTGAGGTTCGTACAACTATGAGTGGTGCGATTGACGCAATTTTTGGTTAGATAGGTAGCTATCATGACTGAAGAAGTTCAGCACAAGCCTCTAGATTGCGCCTTTGAATCGGTACAAGATGTTTTTGCATTAAATATTGATCAGGCAGTTGAGCACTTGACAGTAGATAGTCTTGATGAATATTATCAAGGCGCAGAGTTTTTGTCAAAAATTGGCCAAGGCGATAAGCTTTCAATTGCATTTTTAAAAACAATGCCATGGGTCGGAGAGCACTTTGGCGATGGTAGTATTAAAAAAATTACCGACTTTACATACAATAAAATCTGTCGAACGCCAAATAAACCTGCCGTTGAAATATTTTTAAATAGCTTTATTATTGTCGTAGATCATATTAACAAAGATCAGCTTGATGAGTATTTGGCATTAATTGAATACCACCTATCTAAAACAACATTTTCAATTCATGGTATTCACGATACACACCCATCTCCATCATTAATTGCTTTACTAGGTAATATTAATTTATTATTAGAACAGCTTGATTTTAAAGGGATTTATGAGTGGATTGATTATGGACTTAGATATTTTAAAGACCATCCAGAGCGTCAGCAGGAATTCTTTACACTAACCACCCCAGATTCAAAGGCGGTATTTCAACGACAAAGAAAAGGATTGTTGTTTAGTGATATAGAGCGTCCTATTAATTTATTTCAAAGGGCACTTTGGAAAACGGATTACATGTATGCGCCATACTCTCCGGATTTTGAGAAATTGGAGCACTTTAGTCCTTATATAGAAGATGAAATTATTCGTCTGCCTGATATTTATAGCGATCTAAACGGTGTTAATGGTTGTAGGCGTTATATGGCTTTGGTTGCTCACTTGGTTGCACATCAACAATTTACCACTAAAATTGTGGCCGATAACGCCTCTCCACAGCAGCGTTTTTTTGCCGAAGTATTTGAAGATGCGCGAGTAGAATATTTAGCTATAAAGCAATATCCAGGCCTGAAAAAATTGTGGTTAAGCCTAATTCCTATTGTTAATGAATTTGACTGCGACAATACAAATCAGTCTTGCTTGAGACACCGAGCAATTATGTTAACTCGCGCCTTGCTTGATGATGAGCATCCTTATAAAAATAAAGTAATTCTAGATTATGTAGATAAGTTTAAAACGCTAATGGGGGCTGGTGAATCATCTACTTCTGATAGTTTAACCCTTGGTTTGGGTTATTTAATAAAAACTAGAGGCCCTTCAGATGCGTTGGCAAAAGTATATTTTGAGGGTACAGAAGTTACTTATCGTGATGATAATCGATCAATGTGGGTGTTTATTGAAGAATTTGATGAGGATGATGAAATTTTTCAGCATGAAACTACACCAGATGATGAAGAAGTTGAAACCATTCCTCCACATTATTACGATGAGTGGGATTATGCATATGAATCATATAAGCCTGATTGGGCTGCAGTTTATGAAAGATTACACACGCATACGGATGCATCGAAAATTGATCGAATTTTAGACAAGCACTCAGCCTTGGTGAAACAGCTTAAAAAAGTGCTGGATTTATTAAAGCCTCAAAATAAAAAACGTGTTCGTTATCAGGAAGAAGGGGCTGAGCTAGATTTGGATATTGCTCTTCGTAGTGTTATTGATATTAAAAATGGTTCACAGCCTGATACTCGAATTAATATAGATTTTGAGCATGACTCTCGTAGCGTTTCAGTATTATTGTTATTGGACTTATCGCAATCTCTTAACGAGGTAGTGGGCTCATCTGGGCGGACTATTTTAGAACTCTCTCAAGAGGCGGTGTCATTGCTAGCTTGGGCAGTGGAGCAACTCGGTGATAATTTTGCCATTGCTGGGTTTAATTCTGACACTCGTCAGAAGGTTATGTATTACCACATCAAAGGTTATAGTGAAAGTTGGGATGATACGGTTAAATCTCGATTGGCCGATCTCAAGGCGGAATTTTCAACACGCATGGGTGCAGCAATCAGACATGGTGCGCATTATTTAGACTTGCAACAAAGTGACAAAAAACTCATGTTAATCCTAACAGACGGTGAGCCAGCTGATATTGATATACATGATCCTAAGGCGCTGATTCAAGATACACATAAAGCGGTACAAGAAGTCCAGCAAAAAGGTATGTACCCATACTGCATTAGTCTGGATAAAAGAGCAGATGAATATATTGCCGATATTTTTGGATCGCACTATTCGGTGATTGACCGTATTGAATCGCTGCCAAAAGAATTGCCTCAATTATTTTTATCATTAACCAAATAACAAAAAATGTTTACAAATATCGTTACTGCCAGAATTGATTTTGACTATCAGGGTCAGCACCATGAGTTAAAAACTGTTATTGATATTGATCACATTGTTATTCAAGAAGACTTTTTTAACTTAGTCTATATGTCAATTGCTAAAGCTAATAATATTGACATGTATTCGTATCAGTTAGAAGTGATGCTAGACCAAAGTATTATTTTTTATAATGAAAAAGGTTGTGTCAAGGGCTGTATTGAAAATGGCAAGTTGGACTTGGAGCGGTTAAAGCAGCAATATCAAGTAGCTGAATGCATTCCTAAGGTTGAGTTAATTATGAACCAACACATCCCTAAAGATCAGCATAATGAGTCGGTTACTAAGGCACTGACTGCTGCTTACCTACTAGGAAAAAGTGACGATTAATCTTTATTCAAACTCTTGTTCAACAAAATCTAAATTAATTTGAATATTAGAGTTATCTAAAAGCTCTAAACATTTTGGCACGGCTAAAAATACTGCGCCTAGACATACCGCAATAGCAGCCGGCTTTCCTGGTAAGTTGATAATTAAACTCGAACCTCTTGTTCCTGCCGTTTGGCGCGACAAAATAGCGGTGGGCACTGTGCGTAATGACACGGTGCGCATTTGCTCAGCAAAGCCATCAAAGATTCTCTCACACACAGCATGAGTCGCCTCGGGGGTGACATCACGTGTGGTTGGTCCTGTGCCACCAGTAGTTAAAATAAGGTTGCAGTTTCTATTATCGGCAAAGTCAATCATGGTTTGCTCAATTAATAACTGCTCATCTTCAATAATGATACTTTCTACTTCATAAGGAGATAGTATTGCGCTTTCAATCCACTCTTGCATTGCAGGGCCGCCAATATCCTCGTATTCTCCACGTGCTGCACGATCTGAAATAGTAATAAAGCCGACTGTAATTTTTGTATTGTTCATCTTTTTTAAATTTTATTGGAATTTTTTCTTGATTTTACCTAGCTAATTATTGATAAAAATTGTCAGATTAATAATTCTAGTGTTTTCTTGACCTGGGTTAAGAAAACTAAAAATACCTTAACTTATTGATCCAGGTCAAGGTTTATAAGTTTGTTAAAGGCAAAATCACTACAAAAGTATTTTAAGATTTAGAAAAAGGAGAAGTGATGGGTTTATCAATGATCAAAAGCCATACTGCACAAGCTAATTCAGTTTTGGCAGCAAATACTATTGCCTTTACGGCTTGTTTCGCAGTTTGGGTTATGTTCTCAATTATTGGTATTCCTATTAAGGAGTTACTTGAATTATCCGAGACTCAATTTGGCTTACTGGTAGCAACTCCAATTCTAACAGGATCTATCTTTAGATTGCCAGTGGGCATGTTGACTGACAGAGTTGGTGGACGTATTGTATATATGGTGCTAATGTTAGCCATGATTATCCCTTTGTGGTTTATTGGTAGCGCAACTGAGTATTGGCAGTTTTTAGTGTTAGGGTTGTTTGTTGGTATTGCGGGTGCGTCATTTTCAGTGGGTATTGCTTATACAGCTAAATGGTTTGATAAAGAGCATCAAGGTTTTGCTATGGGTATTTTTGGTGCGGGTAATGCGGGTGCGGCACTTACTAAATTTATTGCACCTTCATTGGTTGTTGCTTACGGTTGGCAGGTAGTGCCTAAGGTTTATGCCGTTGCTATGCTGGTTATTATTATTACCTATTGGATGTTTACTTATGAGGATCCTGCTCACCATACTGCTAAAAATGTCAGTGTTAAGGATCAGTTGAAGGCATTGAATGATCCTAAACTTTGGAAGTACATGCAGTACTACTCTTTGGTATTTGGTGGCTTTGTTGCCTTATCTCTATGGATGACAAAATACTATATCAATGAATATGGATTTGATTTAAAAACCGCGGCACTCTTGGCTGCAATTTTTGTACTGCCTTCAGGTGTGATTCGTGCACTTGGCGGCTGGTTTTCAGATAAATATGGTGCTTATAAAGTAACGTGGTGGGTAATGTGGGTTTCGCTGGTTTGCTTATTTTTTATGTCTTATCCGCAAACTTCATTGGTGATCAAAACAACAACTGGTGATGCATTATTTGACCTAAGTTTGAATGTCTGGGTGTTTACCGCCTTGTTATTTGTTTTAGGTATTGCCTGGGGATTTGGTAAGGCTTCAGTGTTTAAGTTTTTGTCAGATGAGTACCCAAATAATATTGGCGTGGTATCTGGCATTGTTGGATTAGCAGGTGGTTTGGGTGGATTCTTGTTACCAATTATGTTTGGTGTGTTAATTGATTACACGCATGTTAATTCAGTCATCTTTATGTTGTTGTACGGTGCAACAGCCGTATCACTAATTTGGATGCATTTTACTTTTGGTAAATATAAAAGAACTGACAACACTAAACAGGCGCACGCAAGCGTGTCGACTAAATAATAATTTTAATCAATTTTTAATAAGAGGAGCTTGAAATGGCTAAAGATATAAAAAGCTGGAATCCGGATGATTCATCCGAGTGGGAAAGCACAGGTAAGGCAATAGCTAACCGCAACTTGTGGATTTCTATCCCAAGTTTGTTGGCTGGTTTCGCCACATGGTTAATGTGGGGAATTATTACCGTACAAATGATGAACACCGGCTATGGCGGTTTTGATAAGTCACAGTTATTTACCTTGGCAGCAATTGCTGGTTTATCGGGCGCAACACTACGCATCCCATCAACCTTTTTTATTCGCCTAGCAGGTGGTAGAAATACCATTTGGCTAACAACAACGCTATTGATTTTGCCTGCCCTAGGATTGGGTATTGCACTATCATCGCCTGATACGCCTTTCTGGCACTTTCAAATCTTAGCGCTATTATCTGGTTTTGGTGGTGGTAACTTTGCCTCTTCAATGTCAAATATCTCTTTCTTCTTCCCGAAGAAAATTCAGGGTTATTCATTAGGTATGAATGCAGGTTTGGGTAACTTTGGTGTTACTACGATGCAGATTGTCATTCCTTTAGTGATGACAATGGCAGTCATGGGTAATCCTACAGAGTTGCAGATTGCTTCAGGCACATTAATCGGAAAAATCCCAGCGGGAACAGACACTTACCTTCAGAATGCGGGTTATGTTTGGTTAATTATCTTAATTCCATTATCGCTGGCATCATGGTTGGGCATGAATAATATTACCGAAGATCATGTATCGCCTAATATTGGCTCTACTATGGGTGCATTTATTAAGATTATTGTTATGCTAATCTTAGGTTTGTCAACTGCTGCATTTGGTTTATGGTTGATGCTACCAGAGGTTGCTTCTGGTTCAGGCTTGATGATTAGTAAATGGGTTGCACTACCAATTGTTATCTCATTGACAGTATTGTTACTTAAGTTGTTGCCACTTGGTAGTGACTATAAAGAAGGTATTAATCGTCAGTATAAGATTTTTGGCAACAAACACACTTGGGCAATGACAATTATCTACACCATGACATTTGGTTCTTTTATTGGTTACGCCGCTACACTAGCCTTATCAATTAAAGTAATCTTTGGTTTCCAGCATATTATGGTTGATGGCATTATGACTCATGATACGATCAATCCAAATGGCCCTTCGGCGTTAACGTATGCTTGGATGGGTGCGTTTGTTGGTGCATTGATTCGACCAGTTGGTGGCATGATTGCAGACAAGATGGGTGGTGCCAAGGTAACACAAATTATTTCTGCAGTTATGGTGGCTTCAGCATTGGGTGTGGCTTACTTTATGAAGCAGGCTTATGCAAGCGCAACGCCAGAAGAGTTCTTTTATCCATTCTTAATTTTATTTGTGGTGTTGTTTGCAATGACAGGTATCGGTAATGGCTCAACCTTTAGAACGATTTCACAAGTATTTAACAAAGAGCAGGCTGGTCCAGTTTTAGGTTGGACATCTGCGGTAGCGGCTTATGGCGCGTTCATCATTCCAAAAGTATTTGGTGAGCAAATCAAGCTAACAACCCCTGAAAACGCATTGTATGGTTTTGCGGTGTTCTACGCTGTATGTATGGTGATTAATTGGTGGTTCTACTTACGTAAGAACGCTGAATTTCATAATCCATAGGCAGTTAACAATAAGAGGGGTGGTTAATAGCCACCCCTCTTTATTAAAGATAATTGTTATAGTTATTTTTAATAAAGAGTTTAATTTTGTTGACCTTGGTCAATGTTTGAATAGTGAATATGAGCAAAATTAATCCTTACAGAAGAGCTTTTAAATTAACAAAGAAGAGATAAAAAAAGGAGAAAAATATGAGTCATTTTTTGGATAGACTTAAATATCTTAGTCGTACAAAATCAACCTTTTCTAAGGGGCATGGCATTGTTACGGGTGAGGATCGAGCATGGGAGGATACTTACCGTAATCGCTGGCGTCATGACAAGGTAGTTCGCTCTACACATGGTGTTAACTGTACGGGTGGTTGTTCGTGGCAAATTTTTGTAAAAAATGGCTTGGTATCTTATGAGATGCAGCAAACTGATTATCCGCGTACTCGTGAAGATCTTCCAAATCATGAGCCTCGTGGTTGTCAGCGTGGCGCTTCTTTTTCTTGGTACTTATACTCTCCGCACCGTATTAAATATCCACTTATTCGTGGCCGTCTACTAGATTTATATCGCAGTGAAAAAGCCAGCGGAAAAGATCCGGTTGAGGCATGGGAAGCGATCCAAGCTGATAAAGCCAAGCGTGATTCTTACGTTGGTGTACGTGGCCTAGGTGGTTTTGTTCGCTCAACTTGGGAAGAGGTTGTCGAAATGACTGCTGCTGCCAATGTTTACACTATTAAAAAATATGGCCCTGACCGTATTTATGGCTTCTCTCCAATTCCTGCCATGAGTATGATTTCATACGCAGCAGGATCACGATACTTATCAATGATTGGTGCAGGTGTGGGTTCGTTCTACGACTGGTACTGTGACTTACCACCTGCTTCTCCACAGGTTTGGGGTGAGCAAACAGACGTGCCTGAGTCAGCGGATTGGTATAACTCTAAATATATTATTATTTGTGGTGCAAACCTACCAATGACACGTACACCAGATGCGCACTTTATGACTGAGTCGCGTTATAACGGTACGAAAATTATTTCAATGGCGCCAGATTATGCAGAATACGTTAAATTTGCAGATTTATGGATGCCAGTACAGCAAGGTACAGATGCAGCGGCCTTTATGGCTATGGGTCATGTGGCACTTAAAGAGTTCCATGTAGACAAGCAAGATCCTTACTTTGCTGAATATGCAAGAAGCTTTACTGACTTCCCAATGCAAGTTATTTTAGAAGAGGTAGATGGTAAGACGGTAACTGGTCGATTCCTTCGAGCTTCTGACTTTGATAAGAATATGGGTGAAGATAACAACCCTGAGTGGAAGACTGTTGTATTCGACTCTAAATCAAACACCTTTGTTTCTCCAAATGGATCGATTGGTTACCGTTGGGGTGAAGAAGGAAAATGGAATATTTTAGAGCAGGCTGCAGGCAAGGATATTGTGCAAGAGCTTAGCTGTATTGATAATTCTGATGCTGTTGTAGATGTAACTTTCCCACACTTTAATCCTGAAGAGGGCGATTCTTTAGTTCGTAAGATCCCAGCACGCAAGCTAACACTTGTTGATGGTAAAGAAGTTTTGGTGACATCAGTTTGTGATTTGCAAATTGCACAGTACGGTATTGATCGTGGCTTAGGTGATAATCTAGCAACATCTTATGATGATGAAACAGTTCCTTACACACCAGCATGGGCTGCCAAAATTACTGGCGTACCAGCAGCTGATTTAGAAAAAACAGGTCGTGAATTTGCTGACAACGCTTCTAAGACCCGTGGCAAGTCAATGGTTATTCTGGGTGCCGCAATTAACCATTGGTACCACAATGATATGAACTATCGCGGTATTATGAACCTACTACACATGTGTGGTTGTGTGGGTCAATCAGGCGGTGGTTGGGCTCACTATGTAGGGCAAGAAAAATTACGCCCTCAAGCGGGTTGGGCGCCAATTGCCTTTGGACTAGATTGGCAGCGTCCACCACGTCACATGGCGTCAACAACTTACTGGTATTTCCATACAGATCAATGGCGCTACGAGCGTGTTGAGGCAGATGATTTATTAGCCTCAACAGCGAAAGCTAAGTATCGCGGCAATCAGTTAGCTGATTACAACGTTGCAGCGCAACGTATGGGTTGGACGCCATCGATTCCTCAATTTGATCAAAACCCGATTGAGCTGGCTAAAGAAGCTGAAGATGCAGGCGCTACTGATGAAGCGGCAGTATCTGATTATGTTGCTAATAAACTGAAAAGTGGCGATCTTAACTTTGCTTATGAAGATATTGATGCAGAAGATAACTTCCCGCGTAACTTATTCGTATGGCGTGCCAACTTAATTGGTTCATCGTCTAAAGGACATGAGTACTTCTTGAAACATCTACTTGGTGCACAAAATGGTGTATTAAGTGAAGGTACAGAAGGCGAGGCTTGCAAGGAAATTAAATGGCATGAAAAATCTCCAGTAGGAAAGCTTGATCTAATGGTTGATATTAACTTCCGCCTAAATTCAACAGGTGCTTATTCTGACATTGTATTGCCAACAGCAACATGGTATGAAAAAGCTGACCTTAATACAACAGATATGCATCCATTTATTCATCCATTGGGTAAAGCGGTTGACCCTGCTTGGGAAGCTAAGTCTGATTGGCAGATTTTTAAGACGATTGCCAAGAAGTTCTCAGAGCTTTCTGAAAAGCACTTGGGCACCGTTAAGGATGTAGTTTCACTACCGATGCAACACGATACGCCAATGGCAATGGCACAGCCATTTGGTGAGGTTAAAGATTGGAAGAAGGGTGAGTGTGATCTTATCCCTGGTAAGACGGCACCAATCTTTAAAGTAGTTGAAAGAGACTACCCAAGTACTTATGCCAAATATATTGCACTAGGCCCTCTCATGAAGAAGATTGGTAACAATATTAAGGGTATTGATTGGAATACAGATCATGAAGTAGATGAGCTTGCAGTGTTAAACGGTACCATTAAAGAAGAAGGTGTTTCTAAAGGTATGCCATCACTTGCTGAAGACATTCATGTGTGTGATGCAGTAATGCGCATGGCACCTGAAACCAACGGTGAGGTTGCGCATAAATCATGGTCTGGTCAGTCTAAGAAAACTGGTATTGATCACTCACACCTGTACAGAGGTCGTCGCGATGAGAAAATTACTTACCGTGACATTGTTTCACAACCACGTAAGATTATTACCGCACCTACATGGTCGGGTATTGAGTCTGAAGAAGTGAGTTATAACGCTTGTTACACCAACTTGCATGAGCATATCCCTTTAAGAACGCTAACGGGTAGAGCTCAGTTCTACCAAGATCACGAATGGATGTTAGACTTTGGTGAAGGGTTCTGTGCTTACAAACCTGCAATAGATTTAAAGGCGCATAATAACTTACCAGACACGGTGAAAAATAAGCCACACTTAATACTTAACTGGATTACTCCACACTCCAAGTGGGGTATCCACTCAACCTATCAAGATAACTTGAGAATGTTAACTTTATTCCGTGGCGGTCCATATTTCTGGATCTCTGAGGAAGATGCAAAATCAATTGGTCTTGAGGATAACGATTGGGTTGAAGCGGTTAATGATAACGGTGCAACAACAGCAAGAGTTGTGGTTTCTCAAAGAGTGCCAAATGGTATGGCATTGATGTATCACGCTCAAGAAAAAAATGT
Organism: uncultured Candidatus Thioglobus sp.; assembly: GCF_963981275.1. NCBI lineage: Bacteria > Pseudomonadati > Pseudomonadota > Gammaproteobacteria > Pseudothioglobaceae (SeqCode) > Candidatus Thioglobus > uncultured Candidatus Thioglobus sp. The sequence goes on from NZ_CAXCCZ010000001.1 coordinate 18,379, forward strand.
GAATGTTATTGGTTCTCCAACTACAGGAAAACGTGGCGGTATTTTGAATGCGGTAACCAGAACCGTACCTAAGCCAACGCATATGATTGGTGGTTATGCACAGTTGTCTTACTCATTTAACTATTACGGCACAGTGGGATCAAATCGTGATGAGTATGTTATTGTTCATAAGATTGAAGATCAAGATGTGGATTGGCTAGAAAGGCCGTTAACCCCTGAAAGGGAGGCTCAAAAGAACCCTCCAGGCATTAACAATTAATAGGACTAGGAGAAGAAGAGATGAAAATAAGAGCACAAATTTCAATGGTACTGAACCTAGACAAATGTATTGGTTGTCACACTTGTTCGGTAACTTGTAAAAATATTTGGACTAACCGAAAGGGTGTTGAATACGCCTGGTTTAACAATGTTGAATCTAAGCCTGGTATTGGCTTTCCTAAAAATTGGGAAGATCAAACTAAATGGAAAGGTGGCTGGAAAGTTGTTAAGGGTAAGTTAGAGTTAAACGCAGGTGGACGCATGAGCAAGCTCATGAATATATTTGCTAATCCTGACATGCCTGAGATTGATGATTACTACGAGCCGTTTGATTATAAATATCATAAGCTTCAATCATCACCTTTGTCAGAAGCAACACCAACAGCACGCCCTGTATCGCAGATTACTGGTAAGGATATGGATAAGATTGAGTGGGGTCCAAACTGGGAAGATGATCTTGCTGGTGAGTTTGAAAAGCGATCTAAAGATGTTAACTTTAAAAATGTTGATAAAGAGATGTACAAAGATTTTGAGAATACATTCCATATGTATCTTCCTCGTCTGTGTAATCATTGTCTTAATCCGGCGTGTGCAGCTTCGTGCCCATCTGGCGCTATCTATAAGCGTGAAGAGGATGGCATTGTATTAGTTGATCAAGATAAGTGTCGTGGTTGGAGAATGTGTGTAACAGGCTGTCCATATAAGAAAGTTTATTATAACTGGGAATCAGGAAAATCTGAAAAGTGTATTGGTTGTTACCCACGTATTGAATCTGGCTTGCCAATGGCTTGTGCAGAGTCGTGTGTTGGCCGAATCCGTTATGTTGGCGTTATGCTTTATGATGCAGACAAAATCGGTGGCACAGCAGCAACGCCAAATGAGACAGACTTATATCAAGAGCATTTAGATGTATTCATGGATCCTAATGATCCTGAAGTTATCAAACAAGCTTTGGCAGATGGTGTACCTCAGTCATGGATTGATGCAGCTCAGAAATCACCAGTTTACAAAATGGTGATGGATTGGAAGATTGCCTTCCCAATTCACCCTGAATACAGAACCTTGCCAATGATGTGGTATGTACCCCCATTGTCTCCGGTTCAAAGTCAAATCGATAAAGGTAATGTTGAAACGTCAAATGGCATTATTCCAACCGTTGATGCAATGAGATTCCCAGCTAAGTATTTGGCAAATATGTTTACCGCAGGTGATGAAAAACCTATTATGGGTTCAATGAGTAAGCTGTTAGCAATGCGAGCTCATCAGCGCTTCAAAGCAGTTGATGGCACAGACGGCAAGGAAGTGTTAGCTGATGCTGGTTTGAGTGTTGAGCAAGCAGAAGAAATGTATCAGATGCTTGGTATTGCAAACTATGAAGATCGTTTTGTTATTCCAACATCTCATGAAGAAATGCGTCATGAAGATCCGTATGGATTCCAAGGTCAGAATGGTTTCTCAGGTGGTAATGCTAGTTCTCATGGTCCAGATGGTGGCACAGGATTTAGCTTGTTCCCATCAACACGTAAGAAGTCATTTATTCCAGTAGAAAATATGCCTAGGCATAAAGGTTAAGGAGAATTAACATGCAAATATTTAAGGTTTTATCAAAACTAATTGATTACCCAGATAAAGAGTTAATGGAGAATCTAGATTCAGTTATTGAATTTGTTAAAGATTCGTCAGAAATTGATGACAGTGAAAAGACAGCCATTATGGAGTTTATCTCTTGGATGGGTGTGCACACAGCAACTGGCATGCAACAAACCTATGTTGAAACATTTGACATGGTGCCAGAGCATGATCTACATCTAACGCACCATATTTTTGGTGACGACAATAGTCGTGGACCTGCTTTGATTGATTTATCTGAGCACTATAAAGGCGAAGGTTTGGAAGTGAATGATGGTGAAATTCCAGACTTCCTGCCTTTAATTTTAGAATATGTATCAACCCTAAGTGAGATGGAGTCACGTGTATTTTTGGGCGATGCCAAGAAAGTGATTAAAGTGATAGCGGACAATTTAGATGAGGCGGAAAGTCCTTATTCAAAATTGATTAGAATTATTGAAAAGCGCAGCTATTTAGCTGAAGCAGCATAAGGAGAAATGACATGAGTTTAGACAACTTTTTATTTGGAGTTTATCCATATATTGCCGGCGTGGTTTTTATTCTAGGCAGTTGGATTCGTTTTGATCGAGAGCAATATACCTGGAAAGCTGATTCATCGCAGTTGTTAGGCAACAAAGGCATGGTGTTAGCAAGTAATTTGTTCCATGTGGGTATTTTGGGAATTTTCTTCGGACATGCAGCAGGTATGTTGTTGCCACATAGCTGGTGGCAGTTAGTAGCAACTGATGTTCAGCATCAGTATATAGCTATTTATGCAGGCATGGTGTTTGGTGGCATGGCAGCGATTGGTGCGGCGCTACTTTTCTATCGTCGCATGACAAATGATAGAGTTAAGGCGGTGAGCCGTTTTCGAGATAATTTTGTGATTTTTTGGCTATTGGCGACAGCAATGTTAGGTCTAAATACAATCTTTGGCTCACTACATCATGCTGAATCTGGAGATGTATCAACTATGTTAGTTCTGGCTGAATATGTTAAGAGTATTGCTACATTGAGTGTTGACCCAACATTACTAACAGGCGTTTCACATACCTATAAGTTGCATATGTTATTTGGTATGACACTGTTCTTGATATTTCCATTTACACGTTTAGTGCATGTTTGGTCTGTTCCGTTAACTTATCTCATGCGCCCATATCAAATTGTTAGAAGAAAGAATATTAAGACACACCTATAGGAGGATTGTAAATGCTTTATTTTGAAAGTGTCAAGAAGATGGAAATTATGGGTGTGAATGATAATTACATTCAAGGTTGGGTTGCAGGCTATTTGCACAATCCAGAAATAGAGGAACAAAGAATAACTGCAGAATATGAGGCTGGCTACAAGGATGGCAAAGATAAGATTGACACTAATTTTGAAAATTTTTGCTAGTCATAATTGATCTGAAAGTGGTTATATACTTTTAGTAAAAAAGGAGTTTAAATTAAGATGATGATTAATAATCGAGACATAGAATTAGACCCGGAAGGCTACCTGATTCATCCTGAAGACTGGGATCATGACGTGGCTAATGAGCTTGCTAATTCTGAAAATATCGAGCTAGCAGATGACTACTGGACGGTATTTGATTTTATGCGCAAGTTCTATGATGAAAATGGCGTTGCGCCTGATGTGCGTCATACAACAAAGCAAATGGTTGTTGATTTTGGTGTTGACAAAAAAGCTGCAAAAGCAAAATTGTTTACCATGTTCCCATACGGCTATGTCAAGCAGGCTTGCAAAGTTTCGGGTATGAAGCGCCCAAGAGGCTGGAGTACTGGGTAATCTTTTCAACCATGAAATTATTTTTGTTTAAATTTTCTTGGGCGTTCTTTTGGTTGTTTTTTGGGCTAATGATCGCTCAATCTAGTCAAATATTTGAGCCGGTTTGGATTGCACTAATTATGTTATTAACGCTGTTAGTGGCAGATGCTCTAAAGTTGACTGTTAGAAAAATTAAGGCCCATCTTATTAGCACTTAAAAAAGTAATAATAAGTTAGTAAATTACATGTTTCTCTCCCTGATTTTTGCAAGAGGGTATTGAACCCACCTTCTTCAAGTATGTAGTTTGCTAACTTATTGTTATTTATTTCCAACCAGCACTATTTAATCTAGCTTGATAAAATCAAATCTATTGCGGCTATCCAAGCACAATAAAATCTAAAAATAAGTTCAATACACTGACTCTATTTAGTTAAAGATGGTTAGATATATTCGCATTAAAAGTGGATGCTAGCGTGACTTTTTTGAAGCTTATGCAGTGTTAACTATTGAAACATTATTACTTATAAAAAATTATGCAACCTAATCTCTATTGAGTTTATTTAGCTATTGTCAGTTGGGTGGGCGTCGGTATATAATGGCAAGCAACTTTATTGTTTAGACAGTAAAGTTGCACGCATAAATTCTATACTGGGCAGTTGATAAAAAAGGGGAGAGGCTAATTAATCATAAAGAGTTATTCATATCTATAATTGGTGCATTTATTGCGGTAGCCATGGCGGGTTTTTTTACCAATGTTATTCTTTCTAGTACAGACTCTCCATTAATTATTGCCTCAGCTGGTGCTTCGGCCATGCTTATGTTTGGCCTTCCACATTCTGATGTTTCTCACCCTTATAACCTAATTGCCGGACATACTGTTTCAGCTGTTGTGGGTGTTAGTTGTTATTATTTGGTTAGCGATCCTATAATTTCAAGCTCTTTGGCTATTTCCTTGGCATTATTAATAATGAGTTTGCTCAAATGCATGCATCCACCAGGTGGTGCAACTGCGGTTATTGCGGTTGTTGGTGGCGAGGCGATTCATCAACTAGGTTATATGTTTGTTGTTATGCCAATTTTTCTAAATTCTTTGATGTTATTGGTGGTGGCAATTGCCGTTGCAAGCTTTAGAGATAAAAATCCATTTGAGAATTATTTATAAGTTTTTATCCACCAGTGACAGGCGGATAAAAAGCCACTTCATCTGCTGAGTTAATAACAAGATCGTCATGGGCGATTTCTTGATTCACAGCGCAGAGGATATTATCAGGAAAGAAATGCTCGCTATATTTGTCAGCTAGGAGTGTTTTAAGCTGTTTAACTGTTGTATTATCTGCTAGTTCGATATTCTCACTTGAAGTTTTAAGGTTTTCTTTAAGTGAGGCAAAGTAAAGTATGTTCATCCGCCAATCTCCACCATTTGTCTATTGCTAATATTGTCAATAGCCGTATTAAACTCGTGTTTTTCGGGTTTTTTATTGATCGCTGTAATAATCATCGTTTTTATCTTATCATCGCTTAAATCAGAACGTACTGCGTCCTTTAAAGAGATAGAGTCTTCTTGTCCTAGGCACAGGATAAGATCGCCTTTGGCGGTGAGTCTAACGCGGTTGCAGGTTTGGCAAAAATGATTAGAAACAGCGCTAATCACGCCAACTGTTGAATTGGTGTTGCTAATCTTGTAATTACTAGCAGGACCATCAGTTTTTTTAGGGGTGATGGGGGTTAATCGACCTTCAAGGTGTTGATTAATTCTGGATAGAATCTCTTGTTCACTCATGTATTGAGATTGTGATTCAATTCCAGCTGCACCAATTGGCATAGCTTCTATAAAACGAATATCTATTCCTTTGTCAATTGCAAAATCAATTAATGACTCTATCTCGTCATCATTAACCCCTCTCATGGCAACTGCATTAATCTTAATCGGACTCATTCCCGCAGCAATGGCAGCATCAATACCTTTGATTACTTCGGCCACATCTCCACCACGAGTAATCTCTTTAAAGCGTTCAGGAATCAACGAATCAATAGAGATGTTGGTTCTATTAATGCCATTTTCATGTAATTTTCCTGCAAATTTCTCAAGTAGCTGGGCATTGGTTGAAAGGGGTACATCGGTGATGCCAGGGGTTGAGCTGATTAATTTGGCAATTTTTACAATGCCGCGTCGCAACAATGGTTCACCACCCGTTAGACGAACTTTAGTAACCCCCATTTCAGCAAAAATCCTAACAATTCTTTGAATATCTTCATAGCTCAAGATGTCTTCGCGCTTACAATCAGGCACATGCGCATCATCACGACAATAAAAACATCTGAAATTACAGTGCTCAGTAATAGAAATACGCAGGTAATTGATTTGCCTGCCAAATTTGTCAATAAGTTTAGGCATTATCAAGTGTCCAATGACCCGACTTTCCGCCTTGTTTTTCCAGTAATTGAACGTCGGTTACTTTCATAAATCGATCAACCGCTTTACACATGTCATAGATGGTTAATGCTGCAATGCTGGCGGCGGTTAAGGCTTCCATTTCAACGCCAGTTTGTGCATTAAGTTTGGCTAGAGTGGTGATCTGAATACCGTTGTCAATAAATTCAAAATCAACACTTATCTTTGAAAGGTTGAGGCTGTGACACATAGGGATTAAATGGTGGGTTTGTTTTGCCGCCATAATGCCTGCTATTCTTGCTACAGACAGGACATCGCCTTTTTTAAAGCCGTTATCTTTAATTTTTTGCAGCGTTTCTGACTTCATTAATATTTTGGCGCTGGCTTTGGCAATGCGTATTGTGTTGTCTTTATCGGAAACATCAACCATATTGGCTTCGCCTTTGTTATTAACGTGCGTTAATTTGCTCATAACATCATCTCGTTAAGGGGATAAAAATTAATCATTTCACCCGATTTAAAAACACTTTTTTCAGGAATTTCTGCAAAGCCATCTGCCCAGACCATTGAGGATAGAACGTCAGAGCCTTGTTTAGGATATTGATCTGCTTTAGCTGGAATGCTTGATTGGTTCAGTTGAACACGCACAAATTCACGCCTTGGTTTGGGTCTGTGCCAGTCAAAATTAGCAGCTACTTTAAAATTGGTATTTAAGTAGTGACTACACCCTTGTATTTTTTTAATAAACGGACGAGCAAATAAAAGAAAAGTCACCATGGCTGAGACAGGATTTCCTGGTAGTCCAATAAAGGCTGATTGACCAACTTGACCAAAGGCCAACGGCTTGCCAGGTTTCATTTTAATGCGCCAAAGATCAAGCTTTCCAAGTTGCTCTACTGCAGGTTTAACATGGTCCTCTTCTCCAACAGAGACACCACCTGTGGTGATAATTAGATCGCATTTATCTTGAAGTAGAGCCAAGGCTTTAACGGTGTCATCAAGTGTATCTTGAACATGATTAAGATTAATGATGTCACAGTCTAAATTTTTAAGTAGCGCAGTCAAGGCGTATCTATTTGAATCGTAGATTTGCCCAGGCTCTAGGGTGTCACCTGGCTTGACTAATTCATCGCCAGTGAAAAATACACCTACTTTAATTTTTTTAAATACCTCTAATTGACCAATACCAATGGAGGCGGCCAATGCAATAGCTTGAGGCTTGAGTTTTAAACCTTTTTTTAGAATGATATCATCGATTTTAATATCATTGCCCATTGGTCTGATATTTTCATTCAGATTGATGGGGCGATAAATTTCAATTTTAGAATCCCCTTCAATCAATTCGCATTCTTCTTGCATAATGACCGTATTAGCACCTTTAGGTGTTGGTGCGCCAGTAAATATTCGTGCTGCACACCCTGGCTTTAATTCGTGCCCCGTGGTGCCAGCAGGAATTCTTCCAGTAATCTCAAATGAGATGCCGCCCGGAGTGTTTATTTGATCTTTTTTAAGATGAATGGCGTAGCCATCCATAGCAGAGTTATCAAATCCGGGTACATTAATATTAGAAAGGATGTTGGTGGCAAGTATGCGCCCAAGCGCCTCGTCTAATGCTACGAATTCAGTAGCATTAATAACCTTAGCTGCATTGGTCAGGGTTGTGAGTGCCTGGTCGGTTGATAGTAGGGATTGTGGTATTTCGTCACAGCCGCATTCAACACTTTGATTATTCATTTATTTCGTACTCTATTAATTTAAAAAAATGCATTTAATTGTATCACATGCGTATTAATTTACCGATAACATAACCACATGAAAAGTATAAGTAAACACGATGTTAGTGCCGTTATTCTTGCTGGCGGGCAAGCTTCGCGCATGGGTGGAAAAGACAAGGGCTTGATTTTGTTTAATCAAAAACCACTCATCCAATATGCCGTCAATGTTGTTAGTCAATCGGTAGATAGTATATGGGTGAGTGCTAACAGAAACCTTGACCTATATCAAAAATTCGGCAGGGTGGTAACCGATGAATTATCTGATTATCAAGGGCCATTAGCAGGCATTTCTGCCACATTGAGTCAGATTTCTACAAAATACTTGTTAATTATTCCATGTGATGGGCCTTATGTTGGCAATATATTGCTAGAAAGGCTTAGTCGTGAAATGTTAAAAAATCAGGCTAAGATATGTGTGGCGAGTGCGAATGGCCATTTGCATCCAACGTTTGCATTGGTGGAGGTCTCCATCAAAACTCCGTTGGATGCGTACTTAGCTAGCGGGGAAAGAAGATTGGGGAAATTTTTCAAAGACAATCAAGCGCTTGAAGTGGACTTTTCAGATCTTGAGAAGATGTTTATTAATTTTAATTTTTTGACAGATTTGCAAGAATCTGAGTAATAGTGAATATTGAAATTTTTAATAAAATTTTGTTCTTTTGGTTTATATTTTTTGTGACACCAGGCCCAGTTTGGCTGGCCGTTATGGCAACAACTAATCAGCAAGCAGCAAAAGATATTGTTAAGTTTTTCTTTACTGTTTTTTTGAGTGTCAACCTAATCATTCAAGTCCCACAAGCCATTGTTAGCGTAGTATTTGTTGATATTATTACTCAGCTGTTTAGTGCTGCTGGCTATGTGTTTTATTTTCTTGGTGGTGCTTATATTTTATTTATGGCGGCAAAATCTTTTAAAGCAGGGTGGACTGACTCCCCACTTCAATTGAGTTTTGTTAACTTACTGATGATTATGCTGCTATCGCCCAAGATTTGGATTTTATTCCCTTCAGGCGCTGTTATCGCTAATCAATTAAATTTGGGGTTGATGGTGAACGCTGGTATTTATGCGTTTATTATGTTTAGTGTCAGCTCAATACTATTTTACTTTTATGTGTTGATTGGAAAAATTGGCCAAAAATTATTAAAAGATAACTTTTCTTATTTGGTTACTTTTTTACTTGGTATTTTTGCAATGTTTTTATTCATACAAGGGTTTAAGCTAATTCTGTGATCGCCATTTATCGCTTTGTTGCAAGTCGCTGTCTTTTGCCTCTACCCATTTGCTCTCAGTTGTTGTGTGTTCTTTTTTCCAAAAAGGTGCTTGAGTTTTAAGATAGTCCATTATAAATTCACAAGCCTCGAAAGCTGCTTTACGATGTTTGCTGGTGGTAATAACCAACACGATCTGATCATTAATTGATAATTCTCCAACACGATGAATGACAGTTGTATTGCCAAGGGGCCAGCGTAATTGTGCTTGCTCCACAATAGAATTTAATGCTTTTTCTGTCATCCCTGGGTAATGCTCTAGCGTCATTTTATTAATGGATTCATTGTCCAAATCACGCACCGTTCCAACAAAAGAAACCACAGCGCCAATGTCGCTGTCATTGCCTCTGGCTAGCGCCACTTCCATGGTTAGGTCAAAATCTTTTTCTTGTACAATAACTTTATTCATACTTTTAATTATAGGACTATATATTGCAATGAGTTGTATTTTTATTCAGTTTATTCTAATATACTAAACAAAATTTGGTATAATTATACTCAGTTACTTCCCAAAGACGGGAACAGCAACAAACACAGACGTTTATTTTTTAAATCCATTTAAGTGGGTTTTAAAATAAGCGTTTTTTTTTGCCAATTTTAAAGATGAAATTGGCCCCAAGGTATTGAAGCCGGCTATTAATCTATGCAATTTTGCTAGAGATAATAGCCGGCTTTTTTTTGGCTTAAAAAAAGTCATTGATTAACGCATATAGGTATAAAAAATGAAAAATTTAGTAATTGTTGGTTCAGGTATGAGTGCTATGAAGGTGGTGGATGAGGTATTGAAAATAGATCCATTAATGTATCGCATCATCATTATTGGTGCAGAGACGGTAATGCCTTACAACAGGATTATGTTGTCACCAGTATTAGCTGGAGAGAAAGAGTTTGAAGATATCAAAACTCATGGTGAAGAATACTTTGTGCAAAACAATATTACTTTCAAGCCAGGCTATGAGGTTACTACTGTTGATAGAAAGTCCAAAAATGTATCTATTAGCAATATTCAAAGTCAAGAGAGTGATTTAATTAACTATGATCGCCTGGTTATTTGTACAGGATCAACGCCATTTATTTTGCCACTACCTGGTAAAGAGCTTGATGGTGTGGTTTCATTTAGAGATATCTATGATGTTGAGTATATGCAGTCTAAGGCTGGTAAAAATTTGAAGGTGGCTGTTATTGGCACTGGGTTATTAGGTCTTGAGGCGGCAAATGGTTTAAATGAACTTGGATTTGATGTGACCGTTATTGGCAATATGAACTCCATTATGAATATGCAGTTAGATGCCTCTTCAGGTGGTTTACTGCAAAAGGTGTTAGAACAAAAAAATATCAATTTTAAGTTGAATGCAATTACAACTAATATTATTGGTCAAGAAAGTGTTGAATCATTAGAGTTTGAAGATGGATCAATGATGGATGTCGACATGGTAGTCATGTCAGTTGGTATTGTGCCAAATGATGAACTCGCTAAGAATATTGGCCTGCATACGGATCGAGGTATTATGGTTGGTGATACGATGATGACCTCAGATCCTGCTATTTATTCGGTGGGAGAATGTATTAAACATCGTGGCATGTCATATGGATTGGTGGCACCATTATTCGAACAAGCTAGAGTTTGTGCAGAGCAAGTATGTGAAGTGTCGCACCATATGTATACCGGATCAGATATTTCCACTAAGCTAAAAATTTCTGGGGTGGATGTATTCTCAGCGGGCGAGTTTGACAATGAAGATGATGAGATTATGTGTTCTAAGGATCATTCATTAAACACTCGAAAACGCTTATCAATTAGAGATAACAAATTAGTGGGCGCAGTGCTTTTTGGTGACTCTACTGACGGTCTGTTTTATTTTGATTTAATTAAAAATGAAACAGACATTACCGACTTGCGTAAAACTTTGTTATTTGGCGATATTAGCATTGATAGTGCTTCTGCTGGATCTGTTGGTGTTGAAAAAATGGCTAATGATGAGCAGGTTTGTGGCTGTTTGGGCGTGACCAAAGGCGACATTGTGACAGCTGTTGCTGGTGGTTGTGATAACTTTGAGGCCGTACAAGAGGAAACGGGTTGTGGCACGGGTTGTGGTGGTTGTACATCAGTAGCAAAACAAATTTTTAGCTTTGTATCAGGTGCTGAATTGGTTGTCAAAGATACGCTATGTGATTGCACAACGCACACCACCGAAGAAGTTCGGAAGTATGTTAGATCATTAGAAAAGCTAGTAGATATTGACAAGGTTAGATCATCTCTAGGGTTTGATGGATCATGTGAAAAATGTGGTGCAGCAATCAACTACTACCTTTCTTCACAGTTTAATGAAGAGTATGAGCATAATGATCAAGAGCGACCACACAATGAAATGATGCACGCCAATCTGCAAAATGATGGTACTTATTCAATTGTGCCACAAATGCAGGGCGGACTAACAACACCAGAAGAGCTTAAAGCGTTAGCTGATATTGCTGTCAAATATGAAGTGCCAACCGTGAAAGTAACCGGTGGTCAGCGTATTGATTTACTAGGCATTCCTAAAGAAAATTTAAATGATATGTGGAGTGAAATTGCTGCTGCGGGCATGGAGTCAGGTTATGCCTATGGTAAGGCAACTAGAACTTGCAAATCTTGTGTTGGTAAGGATCATTGTTTAATGGGAACTCAAGACTCGATGGGTCTATCGATAAAAATGGAAGACGCCGTTTGGTCGCATTTTATGCCGCACAAATTCAAGATGGGTGTGAGTGGTTGTCCGCGTAACTGTGCGGAAGCAACCATTAAAGATTTTGGTGTTATTTGTACCGAAAAAGGCTATGAGATTCATGTGGCAGGTGCTTGTGGTATTCGCACCAAGGCTTGCCTAAAAGATCGATTCTTTGAAACAGAAGACGAGGTAATTGAATATCTTAAAGCATTTACCCAACTTTATCGTATAGAGGCAAATTATTTAGAGCGTGTGATGCATTTTGAAGAGCGTGTAGGACTTGAATATATTCAATCAAAATTAGACACACCTGAAAAAATCAAGCATTGGGCAGCTCAACTACCTCAAAGCCTTAAAAATCCGTGGTTAACAACAAATCATCGATTGTCTGTTTAACTTAGGGAAATACTATGGAAGATAAATTAAATCTATTTTCATTTAAAGGCAAGACTCGGATTCTGCATCTGACCTGGTTTGCTTTTTTCATGACTTTTGTTGTCTGGTTGAGTCTAGGTCCAATGATGCCCTTTATCCAAGAGGCATTATCATTAACTGAGCAGCAAGCAAAGGTATTGTTAATTTTAAATGTTGCCATGACCATTCCATCCAGAATTGTTGTGGGCATGCTGGTTGATAAATTTGGCCCCAAAATATTATTTTCAAGTATCTTAATTTTAGGTGGTCTTATATCTATTATTTTTAGCTGGATGCAAACGTACGAACAATTAGCGCTAATGAGATTTTTATCAGGCTTTATTGGCGCAGGTTTCGTAGTTGGTATTCGCATGATATCTGAATGGTTTCCAGCGAAACAAACGGGTGTTGCTCAGGGTATTTATGGTGGCTGGGGAAACTTTGGTTCAGCGGGTGCAGCAGTCTCTTTGCCATTCATTGCAGCCAGTTTTGGCGATGTTGATGGCTGGCGCTACGCCATTACTATCGCAAGTATTTTGGCGATTGCTTACGGTGTTTTTTATTACTTTAATGTCACCAATACACCAAAAGGCTCAACCTACTTCAAGCCCAAAAAATCAGGTGCTATGGAAGTTAGTAATAAGTGGGATTTGCTACTGTATGTTTTGATGAATATACCGTTGTATTTAGCATTATCTCTATTAACCTGGAAGTTATCTCCGGCAAATATGAACATGATTTCATCTAATACTGAGCTGAGTGTGTATTTGATATTAGTGCTAGTATTTGTCTTACAAGTGTATAAGACTTGGCAGGTGAACGCTAGCATCCTCAAAGTGCCCGTGCCTAAACAGCATCAATATAAATTTAAACAAGTGGCTATTTTAGATTGGGCATACTTTGTTACCTTCGGTACCGAGTTGGCAGTGGTTTCAATGTTGGCGATGTTTTATGTTGACTGGTTCGAATTGCCTAAAATTACAGCAGCATTATTGGCAGGTGTTTATCCATTCATTAATTTATTTGCCCGACCAGGCGGGGGTTATTTAAGTGATAAATACGGACGAAAATTAACTTTAATTGTTGCCTTTTCGGGCGTTACCTTAAGTTTTATAGCTTTAGGAAATGTCGACAAAGGGTGGTCTATCTATGCCGTAGTTGCATTAACCATCTTGGGCGGTATATTCTCCAAGGCAGGCTCAGGTGCAATTTTTGCTATGGTGCCACTGATTCAAAGACGGTTAACAGGTCAAATAGCTGGCATGGCAGGTGCTTTTGGTAATGTGGGTGCCGTACTATTCCTAACTGTCAATTCATTGGTTGATTATGATCAGTTCTTTATGCTGATTGGCGCTGTTAGTTTTGTTGTTCTAGTGCTTATCGTGATTTTCCTAGAAGAGCCAAAAGGTCATATGACTGAAGTGCTAGATGATGGAACTGTTGAAATTATTAAATTAAACTAAGAATATGAAACAATTAAAAGTCACTGTCGACTCCTCCTCTATTGCTGGCATCAAGTCGGAAAATCAAGATGCTTGCTCTTATCATGTGCCTGATACCAAGGCGGTTGAATACAAAGGTGTTGCTGCGGTAATTTCTGATGGTGTTAGTGCATGTGAGCGTGCACGTGAGGCGAGCGCTTGTTGTGTTAATGGATTTTTAAGTGATTATTACGCCACACCAGATTCTTGGAGCGTTGAGCATTCAGCTACTAAGGTAATTTCCGCACTTAATAATTGGCTATATTCACAATCGATGAGGTCCAACGAAGTTTCTTCGATGCTTTCAACGCTTAGTGCGATTGTTTTTAAATCAAATATAGCGCATGTATTTCATGTTGGGGATTCACGAATTTATCGAATTCGTTCAGGTGTGTTGACTCAGATCACTAAAGATCATGTGCTTAATCTTAATAAAGAAAAAACCTATCTCTCCAGAGCAATGGGATTTGATCTTAAAATTAATGTGGATTACCAGACATTTGATTTAGCATTGGATGATCAATTTTTAATGACAACAGATGGTGTGCACGACTATTTGGATAATTCATTGCTTGAAATACTCATGAATCGAGGATCGAAATCCAGTGATATTATTGATAGAGCAGTGAACAAAGGTAGCTTGGATAATTTATCCGCCATGATTGTTAAGATTGAGCAACTACCTGAAAAAAATCTGAATGAGGCTTTTGATGAGTTAACCCAAAGACCGGTGCCACCTGATCTCACTCAGGGTATGAAAATTAATGGATTTGAGGTGGAATCACTATTGGTGTCTAGTTCAAAGATGCAGCTCTATAAAGCCAAAGACATTGCCTCTTCTCAGTTAGTGGCACTCAAAACCCCATCGGTTAATTTTGAAGATGACCCACAGTACTTAAAGAATTTTATGTATGAAAAATGGGTTGGTCAGCGTGTACAAAGCCCGCATGTAGTCAAGATTTACAACAATAATGAGCAGTCTAATTTTATGGCGTATGCGATGGAATACATCAAAGGTCAAACTTTACGAGCATGGATGGATGAGCATCCAAACCCAGAGGTTGAAGTGGTGGTTAGTTTTGTTAAGCAAATTATTCAAGGACTTCGAGCATTTCATCGTCAAGAGATGCTTCATTGTGATCTCAAGCCTGAAAATATCATGATTGATGAAATTGGCCAAATTAAGCTTATTGATTTTGGCTCAGCAAGAATTGCAGGCGTTACAGAACTAGTCAGCCCTATTCATACCGTGGGTAATCAGGGTACGCAAGGGTATACTGCCCCTGAGGTAATTTTGGATGAGCGCGTTTCACAAGTCTCTGACCAATTTAGTTTGGGTGCTATTGTGTATGAGATGTTTGCCTCGACCTTGCCTTATGAAGATAAGCTGGATAAAAATTTAAATGCCAAAAAATTGTCTAAATTAAGATATGAATCAACCCTTGTGCACAACCCTAATTTGCCAATATGGATTGATGGCGCTATTAGAAAAGCTTGCTGTCTCGATCACACCAAAAGGTACGAGGTTTTAAGTGAATTTTTATACGATTTAGAGTATCCGAATTCAAAATTTTTAAGCTTGCAAAAGGATAAAAAACCAGAATCTGAGCTAAACAAATACAGACTTTGGATAGCATTGTCTTTCGCGGTTAATTTTGTATTGCTGTTATTGTTAATTATTAAATAAAGAAATATGAGCTTTAAAACAACCTGTCCTTATTGTGGTGTTGGCTGCGGCATAGATATCAGTCGATCAGGATCAACCCTGAAGCTAACGGGCGATAAAGCCTCGCCTGTTAACCAGGGAATGTTATGCATTAAAGGCCAAACCCTATTAGAAACGGTTGGCACTGATGAAGATAGACTGCTATATCCATCAATTGGTAGTTGGGAAAAAGCTGTACACACCATTCGTGATAATTTTTTAACCACGCCAAAGAGTGAAATTGCCTTGTATGTATCCGGGCAAATGTTGATGGAAGACTTGTACGTGGCCAAGAAATTTGCAGACGCATTCGGCATTAAAAATATCGAGAGTAATTCTCGCTTGTGTATGTATTCAACAGTGGAAGCCAATAAAAGAGCCTATGGCGCTGATATTGTTCCTGTTTCTTATAATGATATTTACTTAGCTGAAACCATTTTTATCATTGGTAGTAATACCGCTGATTGCCATCCAATTGTGTTTAACCATATTAAAAAATCCAAAGCTTTTGTGGTGTGTGTTGATGTGTATGAAACCACAACTGCCAAAAGATCAGATTTATTTATTAAAGTAAAGGCAGGCCAGGATATGACGCTGATTGATGATTTGGTGAATCAGCCCTGGTTTAAAGATAAAAAAACGCTCAGTATTTACTCCCAAGGGCTAACCCAATCAACCGATGCTACTGACAAAGTAAACGCTTTGATTAATGCACATATTTATACAGGCAATATTAACAAACCCGGTTGTGGTGTTTTGTCGCTCACCGGCCAGTCAAATGCTATGGGTGGGCGCGAGTTGGGTATACGAACAGCCGATCTAACTGCAACAGAATTTTTCTCAACAGAGCAAATTAAAACCCTCTGGGTAATGGCGACAAATCCAGCCCATAGCATGATTAACTACCGACAATTTGACACTTTGATCGTTTCAGACTTTACCAAAACACTCACTACAGAAGATGCGGATATCATTCTGCCGGCATGCTCTTGGAGTGAGAAAACAGGTCATCAAAAAAATTCAGAGCGTCGGTATTTAAAGCAAAACGCCTTCTTGCCTCCAGCAGGAGAGTCCAAGCCAGATTGGGAGATTATTTGTCTGGTGGCCAAGTCACTTGGTCTTAAGGGTTTTGAGTATCAATCTGCAGCTGAAATATGGCATGAGATGGATGTTGATCAGCATTGGTCAGCTCAAGTTAAAGTGCCTGAAATACCGGTTGAAATTAAAAGTACTAATCGTAACTACGAAAACTCTATTAACAATGGTCGGTTGCTGACGCAGTGGCATGGCATGTCTCGCACTCAAAAAAGCAAAACTCTAAATGAAATGACAAAGCAAAATCCTGATACAGTGTCAATACATCATATCACCAATGCTGAGCTATTTAAAGATAAGGAAGTTGAGTTAGATCGTTACTCAAGGCAGCCGTGTTTTAAGGGCTAGGCAATGGGTAGTATTACCTGGCTGTTGTAATGAGGCCATTCATAGCGAATGGGGTAATTTCGGCGGTAATATTCAAAATTTTCTAAATTTTTAATGGCCAAAGTGTCTTGTTTAAAGTCATAAACCTCATTCAAACAATCAAGTAGATTATCACTTTTTAGTGATAAAACGCCAGGATTTATCAAATTTTTAATACTTTCTTGCTGTTTTTCGCCTAAAAAATCACATAAAGCTTCATAAACCATGAAACTTCCCATAAATTTGGCGTCAACTGAATGCCCTGCGATGTGTGGTGAAGCCAAATAGGCAGTTTTTTGTAAGTTTTGGTTAATATTTGGCTCGTTTTCCCAACAATCAATCACATTTTCTAGCGTTTTCGTTTTTTCCCAAATTTTTTCATCAATCACACCACCTCGAGCAGCATTAAAAAGAATGGTTTTGTCGCTAATACAGTGAAAATTAGCTTGATTTAGTAGTTTAAAGCTCGGAAAGTCACCATTAAAAGTTAGCGGTGTATGAAAGGTGACAATATCTGCACTCAGCGCTGTGTCAAGATTAACAAAATTTGGCAAATTTTCATTTTGCTGGCGTATTGGATCATTAAGTAAGGTTTTAATGCCTAATAGTTCTGCTTTGGCGGCTAGTCGTGAACCAACATTGCCCACACCGATAATGCCTAGTGTTTTATCTTGATAGTTAAAGTTGTGTTTGTCCGCTAGATTGAGAATAGTGGCGATAACAAATTCTGCAACTGCCATCGAGTTACAGCCTTGAGCTGAGAAAAAACGAATATTGTTATCTTTCAAATAATCTTGATCAACATGGTCAAGTCCTGCCACAGTTGAGCCAACAAACTTAATTGAGCTGCCTTTAAGCAGTGCTTCATTAACCTGCGTGCGTGAGCGCACAATTAATACGTCACAATCTTTTACTGAGGATGTATCTATATCACGCCCAGCCATTGTAATAATCTCTCCAAACGATGAGAAAATTTCGTTATAAGCGTAGCAGGCATCGTCAATTATTAATTTCATATTTTTTAGTTTTGGAGGAAGGCAAGGCCTTCCTCTTTCTACCAGTTTATAGATTTAAGTTTATGTATTTTAAGGTACTCATTGGTTTTGGAAAAATGTTTACAACCAAAAAAACCTTTATGTGCTGAAAAAGGCGAAGGGTGTGAGGCGCTCAATACCAAATGCTTGTTTTGATCAATTAGTTCGATTTTTTTCTGGGCATGAGCGCCCCAGAGTAAAAACACCAAATTTTGTTTTTTGTCGCTGAGTAATTGAATGACTGATTCAGTGAAATCAACCCAAGGGGTTTTGGCGTGTGATCCAGGTGAGTTTTTTTCAACTGTAAGCGCGCTATTAAGGAGTAGTACACCTTGTTTTGCCCAATGCTCTAGACTGCCGCTTGGATTTGGAGGTATGCCCAGGTCCAGTTCTAATTCTTGGTAAATATTCCTAAGGGATGGTGGAATCTTAACCCCCTCTGGCACAGAAAAGCTTAGTCCGTGTGCTTGATGTTCATTATGATAAGGATCTTGGCCAACGATAACAACCTTGGTTTGCTTAAAGTTGCTGAGTTCAAAAGCATTAAAAATCTGGTCTTTGGGTGGAAATAGAGTGAGATTGTTACTTTCTTGATGGGTTAAAAAGTCAGTTAAGCGCAGGTAGGACTCGCGCTTAAATAGGGGGTCTAGGTGTATAGACCAGTCGTTACTTACAATCCTGCCCACCACAGTCTTAAGCGATAGCCCAATGTGGTTACATAACCAATTTCAGTAAATTGAATTTGACCTTTGGTGTTAACAAAGAAGCTACTGGGTGTGCCTTTAACGCCAAAAAGTTTTGAGATAGAGCCTGATTGATCGTTAATAATATTATCAAGTTGCATATTGTTATCTTCAGCATGTGCTTGAATTTCAAGATCGCTACCTGATTGAATGGCAATATTAAGCACCTTAAAATCTTTTGAAATGGCTTGAATATTGTCATTTTCTAAATTACAAACCGGACACCAAGTTGCCCAGAAATGAATAAGCACACCTTGATCCGGAAGTGGGCTGGAATTTATCACTTCACCACTGAGTGTCTGAGAGCTGAAGCTTGGCACTTGACCTGTGGTTAGATCTTGTTGTTGATAGGCGCGAATGATAAAAATGGCTAAAACAATCATCATAAGCTGCATGATGGTTTTACGCTTTGGTCGTTTAATGTTCATTTTTAAATTATATCCTAAGCGCTCAATCTATAAATTTTTACCCTTGTTTGTTTTTAGAATATGTCGTCTTATAAAAAAAGTTTGACCAAAATCAAGAATTATTAACCTAGGTTATTTTTTATTTAAACAGTGAATCATATAATGTGCTTGTCAAATTAATTTAATACCTGGGGGTTTGAAATGATTTCTGCAAAAAATTACCACAATAAATACTATAAGTTTTTGGAAAAGACGTCTATATTTAAAGATATAGATACGAACGATCTGGTCGATTTTCTTGAGACGATTAAAATTAAGCAATATCGCAAAGGGGAGATGGTCACCTTTGATTCGCAAGAGCATGCCAAGTGTTATATTGTATTTGATGGCTTGTTCAAACTTACCAGAGTAGATGAGCGGGGTGATGAAATAGTCATTGCCCTGGTGGATAAAAAAGACATTGTGTCGCCAATGCATTATTCTAAGCATTATGACATTTGTGCAGAATTCGTTAAAAATACCACTTTGATTTATTTTAATAAAGATGAAATTGAGCGATTCACAGAGAAAAGCCATCAATTCTCTACCAACATCATTACTTATTTGGCAGGCAATGTGCAGAAATTGATGGTTAATGCCGAGGTGTTGCAATTGAAATCTGCCAAGGAGAAAGTGGGCTGGTATTTGGTGCACAGCAAAATTAACAACACATTTAGATTGCCTTATTCAAAAAGCCTGATTGCCTCTTATTTGGGGATAAAGCCCGAGTCTTTTTCAAGAGCGTTAATTTTATTAAAAGAAGAGGGTATTAGCCTTGCCAACAAGACTATTAATCTTGAAAGTGGTGATGAGCTGTGTAAATATTGCGACAAAGTGACGGGATCAAGTTGCCGCTCTTTTGAGTCTGAAGGCTGTGCACACGCTTAGTTTAATTCGTTTTTCCGGCTTTAGCCGCTCTGGCTAACACAGCTTGCTTTTTGTCAATATATTCAACAATTTTACTTGCATGCTCGAGTGTTGGTTTTAGGGCTAAAGCCTGCTGCGCCATTGCTTTGGATGCTTCGTAAAATCCAAGATGCAGATAGGCAACAGACATAGATGTAAAGACCTTTGGATCTGTTGGCTCTAATAGCGCCGCCTCTTGATAATAACCGATTGCCTCCTGGTTTTTGTTTTGTCCAATATATAAATTGGCTAATTCTACATAAGCTTGCTTACTGGGAGAATTTGCAATTATATTTTTGAGCTTTTGCTCAGACTCTTTGAATTTATTATCTTGCATTATTTGACCTACCTGTTGCAAAATTTTGCTTGAATCTGGTAATTTTGCCAGGGCAGGGTAGTTTAAAGCAGTGATACAAAATAGTAGCAATGTGATTAGTTTTTTTGATTTCATTTTCTTATCCATATAAAAAATAGTAAAAAAAATACCCCTGTCAAGTTGCCTTGTCAGGGGTATTTAAGTTAAAACTTATGAGGCTTTGTTATTTTTCAAATTGAGCCTTAAAGTCTGCAGTCGCCTTCTTGCGAATCTCCTGCTGTTTGGCGCTCATCTTGCCCAGGTACCATTTATGGTTATCCGAGTTGAGCACTTCATCAATGGTTGCCTGTAAAAGCGCAGCAGACACTTGTTTCTTCTCAGATGTAGAGCGCATACCTTTTTCAACTAGGTACTCTAATTCTGGAATGAACTTAGCATAGAAATGCTTAGCAACTTCATAAGTACCATGCCAATGAGTGATATCAGGACCCATCATTGCGGCGCCATGACGAGCTCGACGACCTTCGTGATGCCAGATTTCAAACCAAATAAAGTCAATCTTATTAGAGAATTTAACTGGCTTCATCAATGGTTTAGCGGCCTTCATTAACTTAATACCAGGCTTGGCAAACTTTTCATTGTACAAGTTAACCAATCCATCATATTGTGTATAGAAGTTTTCAATATAGTCTTCTGAGTGACAAGCGGAACAAACATCTTGCATGTTGTCTCGACGAGTTTCCCAATCGACGTGTTGACCAGGTAGATCCATTTTCTTATCAGACACTTCAGGACGAATAGATACTGGTGGGCGATTGTTCCAAGAGATGCGCATACCTACATCATGTGTCACATCTTGATCTTTAGTCGCACCCATATGACAAGTTGAGCAAGTTGGGGCGGTGTAGTAATCTTCACCAGGAACCCACTTGGACTTATCCATACCTAATTGACCTTTTTGAGAAGCATATTGAATACCATGCTTAGACTCATTGTAGATTTCGATATGTGGATGATCAGGGCCCATATGACACTTACCACAGGTTTCAGGTGCACGTGCTTGCTCTACCGAGAAGCTATGACGAGAATGACAAGCTGTGCAAGCTCCTTCTGAGCCATCAGGGTTGATTCTACCAATACCTGTGTTTGGCCATGTTGCAGGATCTAGCGCACCATTTTCTAGTACCTTCACCTGTGAACCGTGACACTGCCAACAGCCATTAACGGCAGCAGCAGAATTACCATCAGGGAATCCTTCTGTTACAAAGCCACTATTACCCTCCACAACCTCTGCTAATAAATTATCTAGCGATCCTAGAATTCGACCTGCTTTAGCATGGTGTGAATCTTCAGTTTGTTTAACTTCGTGAGCGTGGCAATTTGCACAATCACGTGGGGATACGATAATGGAGATTAGTTTTTTATCGCCTTTCTTACCATGCAAGAAAGCATCTTTATCTCCAGGATCAGCAGCGTGACATTCGTAACAGCCTACTTTAGCACGATGATGTTTGCTGTCCCCCCATTGCTGGACGATGCCGTTATTGTTCTTTTTATGGCAAGTGGCACATTGCTTACTAGTCTCTGACATTTGAGCGGGCGGCTCAGTAACTGACGAAAACGCCGAGCTACTTAAAAACATCAAAGATAAAAAGAAAATTAAACTTTTTATAATTGCTTTCATTGCATTTCTCCTATAGATTTTTATAACAAAATAGTGATTTTCGATGCAATCTTAACTTATTTAAAAAAATATAAAAACAACTTAGGTTATCAAAATAAAACTATTTTTTATTAAGATAACATAGGTCAAGAAAAACGTTAAAAATTATAAAAAATTAACCTATATTATTGAAATTAAAGGAAATTTTATTAGAATGCAATTGTGCCTTCTGTATATTATTCTCCCAATATAGTAGCTAACAGGAGGCACGCCTTCTTTATCATTTCAATACCGTGAGTTAACTAAAAACAATCTATGTTGTTGTTAATTTGGGGTGTCTTTTTTATAATGTCAGTCTATATTTAAAATTGGTATTGGGTGGTCTTAACAATGGAGCAGACTAAGGATAGTATTGATATTTGTGGCGTTTTAGTGCACACAAGTAAAGGTAAGGAAGAAGAGGTAAAAAATGCACTCAGCATAATAGAAGGCGTCGAAGTGCATCATACAACACAAGATTCACGATTACTAGTCACCATTGAGCTCCAAGGCAGACAACAAATTATGGATACCATGGGCAGTTTTAACGATATACCTTATGTAATTTCTACTGTATTAACTTACCAACACTCAGAAGAAGTATAGGCTTGGGCAGTATGGCAATTTCTCGTCGAGAGTTTTTCATAAATTCTGCAAAATTAGCCACCACATCAGCCCTGATTGCTACCGGGCTCATCAGTTATTCAAAATATGCGTATGCAATTCCAGCAACTGCCATACGCCCGCCTGGCGCCTTAAAAGAAAAAGAGTTTATTTCAGCTTGTATTCGTTGCGGGTTGTGTGTCAATGATTGCCCATTTCCAACCTTATCGCTAGCAACTGAAAAAGACAATATAGCAATTGGCACTCCTTTCTTTACTGCGCGTAAAGCAGGATGCGAGATGTGCGACGATATTCCTTGTGTAAAGGCCTGTCCAACGGGTGCTTTGGATAAAAATCTAACTGATATTAACGATGCAAAAATGGGTCTTGCTCGTATTGTTGATACCCAGGGGTGCATCGCTTATCAAGGTTTAAGATGCGAGGTGTGTTTTAATGTTTGTCCAATTCGCGGCAAGGCCATTACAGTTGAAATGAAGCACAATGAGCGTAGTGGCAAACATACATTGTTTATTCCTGTAGTTCATTATGATCATTGCACTGGCTGTGGCAAGTGTGAAGAAGCTTGCATTATGGAGGAAGCTGTTATTAAGGTGTTACCCGTAAAGCTGGCTATGGGTAAGCGTCAAGATCATTACAGGCTTGGCTGGGAAGAAAAACAAAAGGCAGGAGAGTCATTAGTTTCTCCAGATATTGAGCATCAATACAACCTACCTGAAGGTAAGAAGTACGACTTGCAGGGTGAGGGTCTGACAGATGTCAAGATAGAGTCCAAACTAAACAATGCACTCGATAAGCTTAACAGCTTTAATCCTTTGTTTGAAATTAAGAGAAAATGAAAAAAACCAATATCTGTAAAATAGTTGGCCAAGATGTCAAGAGTTCTAGAGGTTGGTTTAGCGCCAATAAATACCTGCTATTGCGTCGAGTATCACAGCTAAGTATTTTAGGTTTATTCTTGTTAGGTCCTTGGTTTGATATATGGATTATAAAGGGCAATCTTAGTTCTAGTCTTATACTTGACACAGTTCCGTTGACAGATCCTTTTGTTTTATTACAATCTATTTTTGCGGGCCATTCAGTGGCGACTGACGCATTAATTGGCGCCTTGATTGTGCTGGTATTTTATTTATTTGTTGGTGGTCGGGTTTTTTGTTCGTGGGTATGTCCTGTTAATATTGTGACTGATTCAGCATCATGGTTGCGTTGTAAATTGGGCATTAAAACAAGTAGTGGTGGCGTGTCAAATAAAACGCGTTATTGGTTGTTAACAACCATAATGATTGCTGCATTTATCACTGGATCTATCGTTTGGGAGTTGATAAACCCTGTTTCAATCCTGCATCGCGGTATTATTTTTGGCATGAGCTTTGGCTGGTTTTTAATTGCTTTTATATTTTTATTTGACGCTCTTGTTGTAAAAAGAGGCTGGTGTTCACGCATCTGTCCAATGGGCGCTTTTTATTCCTTATTGGGAAAATTTTCAATACTTAGGGTTAACGCTAAAGACCGAAAAGAGTGTACTGACTGCTTGGAATGCTATATTGTCTGTCCAGAGTCACAAGTAATCAATCCTGCTTTAAAAGGTAAGGGTGGTATTGTCATTATGGATGGAAATTGTACCAATTGCGGCAGATGTATTGACATTTGCGAGCCAAAAGTTTTTAGTTACTCCTCTCGAATAAAAAGAAATTAGTACAAAACAACCTATGTTAATGAAATAAAACGTTGAAGCGTTTAAAGTTGTTAGTTCATTTTAATAGCTAATTTATTTCAATAAAATTTACGAGGAGAAGAGATGGCCATCACAAGAAGAGAGTTCATTAAAAATAGTGCAATAAGCGCAACAGCTGCAACAGCTGGTGTCACCCTGCCGGGTATCGCACTCTCAAACTATAACGAAAGTGTTGACGGTATTAAGTGGGATAAGATTCCGTGTCGTTTTTGTGGCACGGGTTGTTCAGTTTTGGTTGGTACCAAAAATGGCAAAATGGTTGCTTCACAGGGTGACCCTGATGCACCAGTTAACAAAGGTCTTAACTGTGTTAAGGGTTATTTCTTATCAAAAATTATGTATGGTAAGGATCGACTTACTCAGCCTCTTCTTCGTAAGAAAAATGGTAAATATGATAAAAATGGTGATTTCACTCCAGTATCTTGGGATGAGGCATTTGACATCATGGAAGAAAAATGGAAGACCGCCCTTAATGTATCTAAAGAAGAAAATAAAGGTAAGCCTGCTGACAAGCTAACTTCTCGTGTTGGTATGTTTGGCTCAGGACAGTGGACTGTTTGGGAGGGTTACGCAGCAAGTAAATTATTCAAAGCTGGCTTTAGATCAAATAATATCGATCCTAATGCTCGCCATTGTATGGCATCAGCAGTGGGCGCTTTTATTCGTGCCTTTGGTTCGGATGAGCCAATGGGTTGTTATGATGACTTCGAGCATGGCGATGCATTTGTGCTTTGGGGTTCGAATATGGCAGAGATGCATCCAATTTTATGGTCTCGTATTTCTGATACTCGCCTCACCAAGAAAGACTCAGAGGTTCATGTGTTGTCAACATACGAGCATCGTTCATTTGAGTTAGCAGATAATGGCATGATCATGAATCCGCAGTCAGATTTAGCGATTCTTAATTACATTGCAAATTACATTGTTGAAAATAAGGCTTATAACAAAGATTTTTTAAGAAAGCATGTTAATTTCAACAAAACTCCAACTGATATTGGTTACGGATTGAGAAATGAACATCCACTGCAAAAAAATGCTAAAAATCCTAATAAAGGCAAACTGACTAAAATTAGTTGGGAAGAGTACAAAGAATCACTTAAGCCTTATACTTTAGAAAAAGCAGTTGAGATTTCAGGTGTTCCAGCAGAAAAATTAGAGCGTTTGGCTAAGCTTTATGCTGATCCAGATAAAAAAATCGTATCACTATGGACAATGGGCTTTAACCAGCATACTCGTGGTGTTTGGGTAAATGGTCTAATGTACAACGTACACCTATTAACCGGTAAGATTTCTGAGCCTGGCAATGGTCCATTCTCACTAACTGGCCAACCTTCAGCTTGTGGTACTGCTCGTGAGGTAGGTACATTTGCTCACCGTCTACCTGCAGATTATGTCATCATGAAAAAATCACACCGTGATTTTGCTGAGAAAATTTGGAAGCTGCCAGAAGGCACAATTCCTGGTAAGAAAGGCTTGCACGCGGTTGCACAAAGTAGAGCGCTTAAAGATGGCAAGTTGAATGTTTACTGGGTAATGTGTAATAACAACATGCAAGCCGGCCCTAATATCAACGATGAAATGCTACCTGGTTGGAGAAATCCAGATAACTTTGTTGTAGTGTCAGACCCGTATCCAACAGTATCCGCACAAGCGGCTGATCTTATTTTGCCAACAGCAATGTGGGCAGAAAAAGAAGGTGCATACGGTAATGCTGAAAGACGCACACAATTCTGGCGCCAGCAAGTTCAGGCACCAGGTAAAGCAAAATCTGATTTATGGCAGTTGGTTGAATTCTCCAAGAGATTTACAACGGACGACGCTTGGACAGATGAGTTGCTAGCTAAAAACCCAGAATATAAAGGTAAAAATTTATACGATGTACTGTTTGCCAATGGTCAAGTTGATAAATTTGATAAGCAAGATATTACCGATGATCGTGGTAACAAATACGATAACAATGAAATGGATGATTTTGGCTACTACATTCAAAAAGGATTGTTTGAAGAGTATCGCAGGTTCCAGCTTGAAGGGCCTAAAAAAGGCCATGAGCAGGCAGACTTCGATGTGTATCACAAGGCTAGAGGTTTGCGCTGGCCAGTGGTCAACGGCAAAGAAACGCTATGGCGTTACCGTGAAGGCTATGACCCATATGTTAAATCTGGTGAAGATGTTAGTTTTTATGGGAATAAAGATGGCAAGGCCAATATTATTACCGCACCATACGAGCCACCTGCAGAAGTGCCAGATGAAGAATTTGACTTATGGATGTCAACCGGACGTGTACTTGAGCACTGGCATTCAGGCTCCATGACAAGACGTGTACCAGAGTTGTATCGCGCAGTGCCAGATGCGGTCATTTACATGCATCCAGATGATGCTAAATCACGTGGTTTAAGACGTGGTAAAAACGCTAAAGTTGTTTCTTCACGTGGTGAAATTGTTGCCATGATTGAAACCAAAGGCCGTAATAAGCCACCTAAGGGTTTGGTATTTGTACCGTGGTTCGATGCATCGCGCTTAGTTAATAAACTAATACTGGATGCGACTGATCCACTTTCTAAAGAAACGGACTACAAAAAGACGCCCGTTAAAATTGTTAAGGTATAGGAGGAGATGAGCATGAAAACTAAAATATTAGCACTAACAATTGCATCAGTTTTTACACTAGGATCTCAGGCTAATTTCTTTGGCAGTGGCCATAACTGGAATAATCCATTTTCAACAGTCATTGAAAATATTAAAGAGGTGGCTGAAGAGGTTAAAGAGGTTGCAACTGATACGGTAGATTCGGTTAAAGATGCTACAGAGGTGGTGGTTGATACAGTCACTGATGTGGCTAGTTCAGCAGCCGATGTTGTTGACGTTGCTTCTCTGCGTGGTACTCATGTACTGGATGATTTGTCAATTGCACCAGATAAAATTAAGTGGATTAAGAAAAACATAGAGTTTGAAAGAAATTATGATGATCAGCCGCCACTAATTCCACACAAAACGGATGGCATGACAATAAATCTTAAAAAGAATAAATGTTTGAGTTGCCACAGCGATGAGAATTATAAAGAAGAAGATTCACCAAAAATGTCAAGCACACACTTCTTTACTCGTGATGAAACACGCTTACCTGAAATGTCGCCAAGACGCTATTTTTGCCTACAGTGTCATGTTCCTCAGGCTAAGTTAGATCCTTTAGTTGACAGTAGCTTTGTTAACTTAGATGAGTAGTGTTTGAGTGAGTGTCATGACCAGAGCCCAACTCCTGAGAGGGGGGTGGGGCTCAAATAAGAAATCTGTTGTTAGGCCGCCATGGGCTAAGGACGAGGCTTTGTTTACAGATTTGTGTAATCGGTGTGGTGCTTGTATAGATGCATGTCCTGAGAAGATTATCACAACAGGATCTGGAAAGTTTCCAGTGATTGATTTTAGTAAAGGCGGCTGTAGCTTTTGCAAAAAATGTGTGACATCTTGTCAGTATGACGCTTTTAGCAAGGTCGATGCACCTTGGAATTTGACGGCCAATATTAAAGACAGTTGCCTGTCTAAAATTGGTGTGGTTTGCCAGTCATGCTCTGAGGTGTGCGAGCACGGAGCTATTGAATTTAGCCTGCAAATGGGAGGTGTGCCACAAATCGCAATGGACACCAGCCATTGTAATGGTTGTGGCGAGTGTGTTTCAGTTTGCCCAAAGAGCGCCATACAATTAAATTAAATATATTTTATAAAAGGAGAAAATAAAATGAATAGAAGAGCTGCTATAAAAATGTTAATGGGTGGTGCAGTTGCGCTATCTGGAATATTGCCGTTAAGTGCAATTGCCAACTTCATGGGTAATTTAAAAGCCGATGATGCAATCAGTAAAATTACCGGTGGAAAGCACACAGCCTCAGCTGATTTAAAGCTTAAAACCCCAAAGTTGGCTGAGAATGGATCACAAGTCCCAGTAACAGTTGATGCGACTGCATTAACAGGTGTTAAAAGTGTTTTTTTGATTGTTCATGAAAATCTTAAGCCGGTGGCTATGCGTGTAGATTTTGAATCTGCAGATGTTGCTGCTTTTGCCAGTTTCAGAGTGAAGATGGGCAAGCCTACTAAAGTTACGGCCATTGCGCATACTGCAAACGGCTTTGTAACGGCTAATGGCAGTACTAAAGTTACCAAAGGTGGCTGTTAATCTAATTAAGGAGAATTTATCATGGCAAAAAAAATTAAAGCAAGAGCAAAAATGAAAAGCGGCCTTATTGAGGTTAAATATAAAATTACACACCCAATGGAAACTGGACGAAGAAAAGACAAGTCAGGAAATATTGTTGCTGAAGAATACATTAATCACATCACGATTTTAAAAAATGGTAAAGAGATGTTAAGACTATCTCCTAACTCTACAGTATCTGCAAATCCGTACTTATTTGTTAAATTAAATGGCGCTAAAGGTGATGAAATTACCTTGTTATGGGTGAGTAATACTGGTGAAAAAAATTCATCCACAACTAAAGTTAAATAACCAGTTAAATTATGTCTACTAACAAACCCTTACTGATTAATATTGGTAAGGGTTTGTTAGTATCTGGATGAATATAAAAAAAAGGGGGTAGCATGAATACCATTATTAAAATTGGCATTGTTCTAGGTGGAGGTGTTGGTGCTTATGGCATGGGGTCTTTTATGTACAACATGGGCCATGATATGACTAACATGACAAAATCTGTTGGGCAAATGACTCAAGACGTCCACTCTATGGCAAGGAACATGAATGGCATGGCAGCAAACATGATGCAAATGGCTCAAAGCATGGTGGAAGGCCAAAAGAAAATGGGTGATGATTTTTCAAATGTTGCTAAAGATATGAATGTTATGACAAGATCGATGGCCTCAATGGGTAATGATATGCATAAGATGGGTGGTCAAATTGCACAAATGAATGACAATATTAAAAACATGAATGGATCAATGGCTCAAATGAGTAACGATATGTCAATTATGAATGGATCGATGTCAGGTATGCGTTACGATATTAATAAGTTTACCAAACCTGAAAATATCATGATGCCTTGGCTGAGATAGGAGTTGGATATGAATAACAAAACCTCACTAAAAATAACTGCATTATTTTTAACACTCACATTCCAAGTGCAGGCATCTGATCCTGTTAATGGGCAAATTATTGCCGCTAAGTCATGCGATCGATGCCATGGGGAGTTTGGCATTAGTGATGATACTGATACGCCTCATTTGGCATCACAAAGTGTTAACTATATCGTTAAGCAGTTAAAAGATTACAAGAGTAAGGCTCGCAAAGATAAGAATATGTACAAGCGTGCTAAAAAGTTAAACAATAAGCAAATGCTCGATGTTGGTGTTTGGTATGAATCTCAATTGTTACCTGAACAAAATCCTACTCTAAGGGAGGCAATTAAAACACCTGCACTAATAAACAAAGGTGACACCAATCGTGGCATTCCGCCGTGTGATTTGTGCCATGGAAAAGATGGAAAAACTTCAATTGGATCAACGCCAGTGTTGGCAGGTCAGCAGTTTGGTTATTTACTTTCTACTATGGAGTATTTTGCAGACGGGTCTCGAAACAATGATCCAGGCGGTGCTGTGCAAAGCATTATTAGGAAGTTATCAGATGTTGAGATACAAGCGTTGGCAAAATATTATTCACATTTAGGTGGAACCGAGGTTGAGGAGTAAAACCCCTACCAAGTGGCATTCTCTATTAAAGATTGAATGAGCTTATTAGCTTTAATAGTGGGTGCTTCTGATTGTTGATCTAGTGGCTTTAGCTTTGTATACACCAGATGAGTTTGCTTAGAATTGTTACTTAGTGTGTATAGCGCAATTTTAAAAGGACAAGCTGAAATATTTAAATGATTAGCCAGTACCAATTGATGGGATATGCTGGCAGAGCAAAACTCAATAATTTCTGCCTGGTGATAAATTTCTTTTGCATTCGATATGCTGTCTTTGGTGCGATTCAACATGTCACTCGCATGATATATTTTGGAAATATTAAGCGCCTTTTCCTCAATAGCATCAACCAAATTATCACGAACATCTTCATAAGAATTGTTTGTCACGCTACTAACAAGGGTGTTAGCCAGTGTGTGTGTCGTGGCAAAACAAATAAAAAAAGTAATAAGGATTTTTTTTGTTGAATTCATGGTCAAGTCCTTAAGTAATAAAACTCTAAAAAAAGAACCCCTCCATTTTTAACATCACATAAAGAGAGAGTGACAAAGAGATGGAGGGGTGAAAAAAATTATAGTTCAGATTTATTTGCAATGAAATAACCTATGTTATTTGATTGTTGCTAGCAACCTTATAGAATTGTATTTAATAATAAATTAATAAGCATGGCTATGCTGTTTTATTGTTAAGTGAGGAGGACTTGTCTTAATAAAAGATAAGGTTAATTTTATATAAACAACATGGAGTTTTATGATGAGAGATACAATCATTAAATCTACACTACTAGCAGCCACTTTGGCGTTAGGTTCGTATGCCCAAGCTGCGCCATCTGGCCAAGCTCTAGGCTACACATGTGCAGGTTGTCATGGTACCAATGGTGCCAGTACAGGTAATGCTATTCCATCTATCGCAGGTTTATCTGAAACCTACATGGTAGAAACAATGAATGCATATAAGTCAGGTGATAAGGCTTCTACCATTATGGGTAGAATCGCTAAAGGTTATTCTGAAGAAGATATTGAAAATATGGCAGGTTTTTTTGCTGAGCAAGAGGTACACAAAAATACTAACCAATCTTTCGATGCAGCCAAAGCCAATGCAGGGCAGGCGTTACACGAGAAATATTGTGATAAGTGTCATACTGAAGGCGGTACTGTAGCAGATGATGATGCAGGTCAATTATCGGGTAATGCTAAGCTATTTATGCAATATTCATTGGCTGATTTCCATGATGGATCGCGCGACATGGAAAAGAAAATGGCTAAAAAAATGAAGAGAATGATGAAGAAAGATTCGGATGCATTCGATAAGCTTGTCAATTACTACACAAGTGGTCAATAGAGGAGAATACTAATGAGTAAACAAAATAGAAGAAGTTTTTTAAAGACATTAGGTCTAGGTGCGACAGCTGCAACTGCGGCAACATATGCGCCATTTGCAATTGGCGGCTCTAGCAAGAAAGTGGTTGTGATTGGTGGTGGTATGGGTGGTGCAGTTGCCGCAAAATACATTCGTATGATGGATAAGTCTGTTGAAGTTACGTTAATTGAAGCAAACGAAAATTACTTTACCTGCTTTGGCAGTAATGAAGTATTAAGTGGTGAGCGCACCATGGATTCAATTAAGTTTGGCTATGACGGTCTTAAGGGTCATGGCGTTAACGTAGTAATTGACAAAGTTATTGATATTGATGCAAGCGGAAGACGCGTTAAGACAGCAAGCGGTCGTAGCTTTAATTATGATCGTTGTATCGTCTCTCCTGGCGTCTCTTTCAGATACGACAAAATTGATGGCTATGATGAAAGTGTGGCAAATACCAAGATTACACATGCTTGGAAAGCGGGGCCACAGACAGCTTTATTGCGTGATCAAATCCAATCAATGAGAAAGGGTGGAACAGTCATCATTTCTGCGCCACCTAATCCATTCCGTTGTCCTCCAGGGCCTTATGAGCGTACCGCACAAATTGCTCATTACTTGAAGCATAACAACCCTACAGCTAAAATTTTAGTTTTGGATGATAAGGAAAAATTCTCAAAGTTTGGATTATTTACTGCTGGCTGGAAGAGACATTATGGTTATGGCACAGATAACTCAATGATCGAATGGGTTAAAGGCTCAGCAGGCGGTAAAATTGAATCAGTTGATGTTGCTGGTATGACATTATCGGGTGAAGTTGATGACTATAAAGGTGATGTAATTAATATTATTCCAGCTCAAAAAGCAGGGCATATTGCACACGTTGCCGGTCTAACAAACGCCTCAGGATGGTGTCCAATTAAGGGTGATACGTTTGAATCCACCATTCATAAAAATATACACGTGATTGGTGATTCAGCTATTCAGTCTCCACTACCTAAGTCTGGCTACGCAGCCAACTCAGAAGGCAAAGTGTGTGCAGCAGCAGTGGTTGCAATGCTAAATGGTGATAAAATTCCAGATCCTTCATACGTTAACACTTGTTACTCAGTTATTGCGCCAGGCGACGGCATTTCTGTTGCGATGGTTTATAACTATGCAAATGGAAAAATTAACAAGGTTAAAGGCTCTGGTGGTTTAACACCAGGCAAGTTTGATGCCAAAGCTCGTGCAAGAGAGCAGCAAAATGGCTATTCATGGTTTGATAATATCACCAATGATACATTTGGCTAAATAACGTCAAGTTTTAAAAAAGCTTAATAAGTCCGTACTCATGTACGGACTTTTTTTATGTTTTTTTTAAATTTTATGTTTTTTCCTTTTTTTTTTACCTATAATCTTAATTTTATGGGTTTTATTGACCTTGGTCAATTATTACTATATTATTATATGATAATATAGTAATATTGAAAATTTGAGGAGAAAAGCATGTCTTGTGGGGGTAGTGATAAAAATAAAGTAAACTGCATGGAATGTGGCATACGAAAGGACTCGCTGTTTAAAGATTTGGATGATGAAGAGATCGTGCTAGCAGAGTCACACATTGATTTACAAAGGCAGTGTAAGCCAGGTGAGTATGTTATCAGTGAGCAGCATCAGGCAAAATCAAGCTACATTCTTGCTTCAGGCTGTGTAATTTTAGGCACTTATTTGGAAGATGGCTCTCGGCAAATATTCCAATTGGCCTTGCCTGGTGATGTAATCGGCTTTGGTGTTAATAAAGACAATGGGTATTTTGCACAAGCCATTTCCGATGTAAAAGTGTGTGTTATGAGTAACACCTCCTTGGATAATTTGGTAAAAAACCACAGTGCTGTTGCTGTGCGTCTGATTAAAAACCTTGCTAAAAGCAATTCTTCTTACCAGCAATATTTGTTAAACCTAGGTCGTAAAGATGCTAGACAAGCGCTAGCCTATCTAATAATGGATGTGACAGGGCGGCTTAAGAGGCAAGTTCCCGGGTGTTCACTTGATCATTCAAAGGCTTGTTTTTTTCCACTAAACCAAGAGGCGATGGCTGATACTTTAGGCATTACAAAGGTGCATGTTTCTCGTGTGATATCTCAATTCAAAAAAGAAGGCTTGATTGAGTGTAGTCATAAAAAACTAAAAGTGTTAAATCAAGAAAAACTTGGTGAAATAGGTAACTACGCCGCTAGTATTTAATTTATTTCTTTATTGTTTTTAAAGTTTTTTTCTGCCCATATTTTTCCTGATTTATCCCACCAGGTAGATTGCCCGTCTAGTTGGTTGTTTTTGTAATGGTAGCGCTTCATTTTTTTACCATTGGAAAAAAACCAAGTTTTTGGTCCGTTTAAGGCGCCATATTGATAGCTTATCTCAATTTTCTTGTGACCATTTTTTCGCCAAAAAGTGCTAACTCCGTGCTCAACGCCGTTGTCGAAGTTGGCTATAAAATCTTTGTTGCCATTAGGTAGGTAGAATATTGATTGCCCTTGTTCTTTGCCGTCTTTGTAGTTAGACTTTCTAATAATTTGCCCATTTTTGTGTTTACTGATTACTTTCCCGGTGAACACCTTCGAGCTGCCTTTTTTATAAATTGTGCCATTAATACTGATGGTATCACTTGCGTCCAAAGTGGCATCTGAACAGGAGGCTGTAAAAAATAGTAACAGGCAAGCAATGACAAGGTTTTTAATCATTACTAGACTTTATTTTCAGCGATAGACTTAGACTCTCCTGTCTTTACTTCTTCTTTCATTGATTTTTTAAAGCCTTTAATGGTGCTACCTAAATCGGTGCCAATATTTTTTAGACGTTTTCCGCCAAAAAGTAATAACACAATTGCTAAAATAATAACGAGTTCAAATGGTCCAGGCATCATGCTTTATCCTTATAATTATGATTAAATTTACCTAATTTTAACAAGTTAAAATACTACTGTGTCGCCTATTTGACAAGGCTTTGCTATTGTTAACATAGGTTAATTATTATTTGTATTTTTAGTTAAAATATTGACTTGATATTTCATTATTAATAAGTATATGACGAATTGGATCCAACGTTGGAATGAGGGAAAAATTGGTTGGCATCGAGAGGTGCCAAACTCAAAATTAATAGAGTTTATTGACCATCTTCAGCTAAAAATTGCTGACACGGTATTTGTTCCATTGTGTGGCAAGAGTGTGGATATGCTGTATCTACTAGAGCAGGGTTATCAAGTCATTGGTGTTGAGCTGAGTACGATAGCTGTTGAACAATTTTTCTCAGAGAACTCAATCCCATTTGAGGTTTTTCAAGAGCCTGATTTTGTTATTTATCAGTCAGATAAGTTGCGTATTTATTGTGGTGACTATTTTAAATTAAACGCAAAACATTTAGCGTCAGTTGTGGCGGTGTATGATCGGGCGGCTTTAATCGCATTGACAGCGGGGTTAAGGGTGAAATACGCACAGCACTTATACGCTATAATAGCCAAAGATTGCCGGATACTATTATTAACTTTGAATTATCCGCAATCACAAATAAGTGGTCCGCCTTATGCAGTAAATGAGGCTGAAGTGGTATCACTTTACAAGAATGGGTTCGAGTGTCAACTATTACAATGCTTTAATGACATAGAAAATGAGCCTAAGTTTCAACGTGCAAACGTTGATTTTATTGAAAAAGTAACTTATTGTTTGCGTAAATATTAAGAGGAAGAAATGGCTAAAAAAATAAAGGGCGTGGTGGCACAATTTGGCACCAAGGGATATGGATTTATTACTGGTGATGATGAGGAAAAGTACTTTGTCCATCAAAAAAACATCTTTAACAAATCTCGTCTTAAAGCGGGCACAAGAGTTGTGTTTAAAGCTCAAGAATCAGAAAAAGGCTTGGTAGCAAGTGATGTAGAGCTTGAAAATGGTTCTGAAAAAGTAAACACATCAACCAACACATCTTCAGGTTTATCGGCTGGCACTATTAAGGCTGCCTTAAGTATTTTATTTATTGCCCAAGCTGTGGTGATTTATAAAGTATTTTTCACAAGTGTAGCTGGCTAAATGAAAAAACTGCTACCACTGTTACTATTACCCTTGTTTTTAACTGGCTGCTTTTCGACACCTGCAGTCACTGTTAATAACATTTGCACCTTAATGGATGAAGAGGTGAGTTGGTATCGTTCAGTTAAGGCGGTTGAGAAAAAATATGATGTCCCTGTGCACGTATTATTAGCAGTCGTATATCAAGAATCACGTTTTGCTTCAGATGCCAAGCCACCTAGAGAAAAGTTGTTTGGCATAGTGCCTTGGTTTAGGCCGACAACCGCCTATGGTTTTGCCCAAGCAGTGGATGGCACATGGGATTGGTACAAGCTTAAAACAGGCAATCATAATGCAGATCGAGATGATTTTGACGATGCTGTAGATTTTATGGGCTGGTACATGAATCAATCTAATAAGCGTTCAGGTGTTGCTAAATCAGATGCTTATCATCAGTATTTGGCATACCATGAAGGCCATGGCGGTTTTAATAAAAAAACTTACCAAAAAAAACCTTGGCTAATGAAAGTGGCTCGTAAAGTTGAAAATAATGCTAAGCGTTATAAGCGCCAGCTAAATCAATGTGCTTCCGAGCTAAATAGTAATAGTATTTGGAGCTTGTTTTAATCTGGCAGTCAAGATCCATTAGATTAGAACAAGTCGTACTTTTTTTGAGAAAGAAATAGCATTAACTACCATGTGGATAAAAGTCTTAGACAAAATACCAAAAGAAGGCACAATGAGTGCCTTTCAAGTTAAAGGAAAAAAGCTTTTTATAACACTAACAGGTGGTGAGCTATTTTGCGCTGAGAATCGTTGTCCACATGAAGATATCGAATTAACACTGGGTTGCTTAAAAAAAGGTAGTGTTGTGTGTTCGTTGCATGGCTTTAGTTTTGATTTGGCCACAGGTAAAAGCTCTGATAATGATGTGGATAATATGAAAACCTATCCAGTAAAATTAGAAAATAACGAAATATACATACAACTATGACTTCTACAGAATTAATGAAATCCATCATCCAGCGTATTGCTACGGGTCCAGAGTTAAGTAAAGATTTAGATTTTGACGAAACCAAGGCTGGCATGCAGACTATTTTGCGTGGCGAAATCGACGATGTGCAGTCAGCTATTTTCTTTATCGCTCTGCGTATGAAGCGTGAAACTGAAGAAGAAAATAAGGGTGTATTAGCAGCCATCTTGGCAGAGAGTGACAAGCAGCAA
The DNA here is from genome assembly GCF_963981275.1 of uncultured Candidatus Thioglobus sp. Lineage (NCBI taxonomy): Bacteria > Pseudomonadati > Pseudomonadota > Gammaproteobacteria > Pseudothioglobaceae (SeqCode) > Candidatus Thioglobus > uncultured Candidatus Thioglobus sp. Next base: position 55,034 of record NZ_CAXCCZ010000001.1, read on the forward strand.
GTTAATGTCGATGATTTGGTTGATTTGGGTGATCCGTACAGTGGTTACAATCGCTCTATTCCGATTTCATCATTCTTGCCGGTGGTTTTGGCTGAGTTGGGCTTGCCGTGTGTAATACACGGATTAAATAGTGTTAGCCCTAAATTTGGGCTAACGCATAGGCACATTATTCAAGCAATGGGGCTGAATGCAGATCTTTCAACAGCTGAGGCTAAGACTAGGTTGGAAGATGGCTCAATTGGCTGGAGTTACATTGATCAAGCGAGCTACTGTAAGGGTTTGCACAATTTAGTGCCGCTTCGTGATCGTATTATTAAGCGTACGGTTATCAATACGGTAGAAACACTTATCACCCCACTTAGAGGTCGTAAAACGCATTCTATTTTGGGATATGTGCATAAACCTTATCCACCAAAATATGCCGCATTGGTAAAAGAATCTGGCATGGAAACAGCACTACTAATCCGTGGTGTTGAGGGTGGTGTGATTCCATCATTGCGCCAAAAAGGTTTAATGGTGTCTTATGAAGGTATTGATGAAAAAGACCGTGTTGATATCGAACCAACATCATTAGGTATTGAGCAGGACATGCGTGCAATTTCTTTTCCGGCTGACATGGATGTGCATAACAACATTAATGAACTGGCAGACTACACAGTTAAACTTGGCAAAGCAGCCCTATCAGGTGAGAAGGGTATGTTTTATGATGGTCTGGTGTTAAGTGCCTCATTGGTGCTTTGGCACACCAAGAAAGTCACGTCACTACTTGAGGCAGCTGATTTGGTACGAAGTGCACTTGACTCTGGTAAGGTATTAGCTAGGCTGAAATAGGAAATTAACCAGCTATTTAGTTTTATCTGCTTTAAAAAAGTATCAGAAACCCAAAAGCCACTTAATAAGCGGCTTTTGAGCAGAGGGAGTTTTATTTTTTAGCTATGTGAAGCAGGGGCTGCGCACAGTTCTCGTTTGGTAAAGTATCTGCGTAAAACAACAGCAGGGCTGTAACCTTTTTTAATCAGTTTTTTACTTGTCTTTTTGTCATTTATATATCCTTTGTTTTAAATAGTGTTCATTTGTATATACGCAATCAATTTGCTAATAGTTTCAAAAAATATGATTTTATTTCAATTAATTAACAATGGTTATTTCAGCGTTAACTTTTGCGTTGTGCGTAAAGACAAGATCATTGCCCGATGCAGCTTGATGACAAGCAATACAGCCTTTATCTTTACCAGCTCTGGTGATAGAGTTTTTTACAAATAACTCGCCATTAGGCTTGTATTTAGCCCAAAACCAATCCTTATGTGCCGGATCATAATCAGGTCTTTTTTGCATAACTGTTAGTGCTTTAAGCCATTTTTTAGGATCTTTAGCAACTTTCTCAGGGGTGATACTTGGTCCACCATAATTAAACTTAACAATGGTTCTTTGACCGTTGATATTGCCTTCTACTACCGCTCTAACTGGTCCGTGCGGTGGGCCGCCAACGTATAGGTTTTGAGGTGCTTGCATGAATGATTTTTGTTTTAATTGTTCAAATAAATTCTTAGCGATTTCTTGATCTGTTTGTGCAAAAGCACTGGCTGATAACGTTATTAGTGTGGCGATTATGGTTTTTTTCATTTTTTTTATCCTTGTTTTTTTATATTAATATTGCTGCTTTTTGTAACAGTACTTAGTTATACGAGTAGGTTTTAAAATAGTTTCAAAATAATAATAAAAAAAATTTGATTAAATTTTAGACGTTAAAAAAGCCGCTCATAGAGCGGCTTTAAGTTATTTCTTAGCTTTTAGTTGATTCACCTTTGGCGTAAACTGCGCCTAATACTGCACCAAAGACAATGTGGCCAATCAAACTACCGATGATAGCCATCATATCACCACCTGACCAAAAACCATTACCCATCATCGGCATCATCATAGATTGTGCAATAACAAATGGAATCATCGCAAAGATAATACCGCGAACGGCGTATGAGCCACTCAGTCTGTTAATAAAGACCGACGCATAAACTGCTGTTAGTACGATACCAACCACAAAGTGTATCATCCAACCAGCCATATATGGCATTGCCATCATTGGATTGTTAGTGCCTAGCATCGTACCAAAATCCATTTTAGGCATCCCCATCATGGGTGCTACCATAACGGCCACAATTGACATAACCGCTGTTGCTGCGATACCGGCTGTCATTACTTTTGTTGTATTCATTTTTTCACCTCTTTTGTTATTAATAAATATCGTCTTGTTAACGACACTTAGTTATACGAGGTGTATTTTAAAAGAGTTTCAAAATAATTAAAATAAGTTAAGAGATTTGATTGCGATACTCAATACGAGTTGGTTGATTCATTGGCTTATCAGATGATTCAATAGAAATAATTGCTTCACCACCTTGAAGCATTTGGGCGATTTTTGGACTCATGGATACCGTTTTATTGCCACTATTAGGTAGGGTACTAACGAAGTAAGTTGCCCCATCTTTTTGTACCCACAAGGCGCATACTTCATTTTTCCCTACTAACATTGGGCTAACTGAGGCAATTGATAGTTTGCGGTTGTCAATATCAGCATTTACTTCCCAGCCTACTTTAGCATTAATAATAGCCATGGAGTATGAATCGGCTACTGGTGATGTTTGTTGAAATAACATCAGACTGCCAAATGCCATAAATATAGCAGGTAGCACATACAGCCACATTCTGAAACGCGACATGAGCGTATCTTGCCAAGTTTCTTTTTCGGATTTAATTTTTTGGCTAATGTTGTTCCAGATTTTTTTACTACTGTCTTTGTCGAGTGGTGCTTGTAATTGTAAGGCAGATAGCTTTAAGTGAGCTTGCTCTACTTCTGTTAAGAATTCTGGTGTCAGTTCAATGTCGGCTTTTTCTTCTTTACTTAAAAGACCTAATGCATATTCATAAGCAAGTGTATTTTGATTAGGCATGTGCAGCCTCCAAGCATTTTTTTAAAATAGGTAATGATCTTGATACCCAGGTTTTAACAGTGCTGACTGGTGAGCCAACCGCTTTGGCGATGTTGTCATAAGTGAGGCCGTTAAAATAAGCCATAAACACCACGGTTTTTGATTCTGCTTTGAGTTGTCCTAAGCAATCATGCAATTGCTTACTGGCGTCTTTTGCTTCTAAGCTGTCCAAAAAATGCACCTGATCGTCTTTAATAATGCTCATTTCAAAGTCATCTTGAATGGGTAGCTCGTGCTTGCGCACGTAATCAATTGCATGGTTTCTAGCAATGGTGGACATCCATGTCATCATATTGGCCCTCGTAGTATCATAGGTTTCGATTCGATTCCATATCTTTACATAAGTCTCCTGTAGGCAATCCTCAGAGAGTTCTTTTCTCTTTAATATACGGATGATGACACCAAAAAGACGCACAGAGGTCAATTTATATATTTTTTCAAAATTTTTCTGAGTTTTGTTTTGTTGTAATTTGTCAAAGTAATAATCCAGATTTTTATCCATGATTGAAACTATTAGGAAAGATACAACGTATTTTAAAGTGTAGAAGAGATAAAAAGCATATTTAATCCAGGTAGCAATAAGGAGTTGGTGATGACAGTTGATAAGGGTATTAAGATATTAAGCGGAACCATGGTGATTATTTCAGTACTATTAGGTATGAATCTGAGCGATGCCTGGTTTTACTTAACTTTGTTTATAGGGTTTATGTTGATACAGTCGGCTTTTACAGGGTTTTGCCCTTGTGGAGGTTTGGCTAAAGTTTTAGGGGCTAAAGAGATATCTTGCGCTCGCAATAAAACAAAATCGGAGTAGTGGCAATGAGTATGACTTTAAAAGAATGCAAAGCATTAATACAATCCAATCCGTGTTATGCGCCTCAAGCGATTGCAATGTATTACGAGGATCAACAAAATTTTGATCCTGAACGAAAATGGCAAGCAAAGTTTTCAACCTATAGTACCTGTCGATATATCGATTATGGCAATACTCATTGGGATATTAATAAAAAAAATAGCGAGGTTTAAATGAAAGTCACTAATCAGTTAAAAAGTATTATCATTATTATTGGGATTACGTCTGCGGTGTTTGTGAGTAGCTGCAATGCTCAAAACTCCCCCTCTAAAAATGGTTTTGATTTATCTAATGCAAGCATTCCTGTCGAAAAAATATTGTCTGGTGGACCTGGAAAAGATGGTATTCCTGCGATTGATCACCCAGTGTTGGTCGACAAAGATCAGGCTGATTTTATCAAAGACAGTGATCGAGTATTAGCATTGACAATTGGCAGCGTCGCTAAAGCTTATCCTATTAATATTTTGAACTGGCATGAGATTGTGAATGACAAAATTGGCGATCAAGCCTTTGTTGTTACTTACTGTCCATTATGTGGGACAGGGGCGATATTTTCAGCAGATATCAGGGGTAGACATTCTAGTTTTGGTGTATCAGGGTTGTTGTATAACTCCGATGTGCTTTTGTATGATGACCTGACAGAATCATTATTTTCTCAAATTTTATCTAAAGCGGTTAGCGGTCCGTTAGTTGGTGAGCATCTAAAGCCACTCGTTAGTACGCATACCACCTGGGGAAAATGGAAAGAGCTACATCCAAATACTCAGATTTTATCAACCAATACTGGATATGCAAGAGACTATACGCGTAACCCTTATGAGGGCTATGCATCTAGTAGGGTGTTATATTTTCCAGTGCCAAGTTCAACAGGTAGCCCTGGTTCTTTCCATCCCAAAGAAACTGTGGTTGGGTTGATTGATGGGAATCGAATTAAAGCTTATCCATTTAGTGAGCTAAATAAAAATAACCAATCCAGTTTTAAGGATTTAATTGCCGGAAAGCAGTATCAAATTATATGGGATGGTCAGAATAAATCCGCTCAAATTAAAGATGAAAATGGCCAGATAATTCCCACTATTCAAGGCTTTTATTTTGCTTGGATGGCGTTTTATCCAGACTCAGAAGTATACATATTAAAATAATAAAAATTTCTTTGGATTAACGGTTGAATTTATCCTGATTAGGCGTAAGATGACCTTAAAATATTCGGGGGAATAATGGACTCGTTTGAGACATCCAATACAGTTTTAAATATAATGCCAACCTTATTTGTTTGGCTATTAGGGATAGTATTCGCCATTATTATGGTGACTTTTATTTTTGACGTCACGCAAAGTAAAAATGCCATTCTAAGAAACTACCCAGTAGTAGGTCATTTTCGCTACCTATTTAGCAATTTAGGCGAATTTTTTCGTCAATATTTCTTTGCCATGGATAGAGAGGAGATGCCTTTTAATCGTGCTGAACGTGAGTGGGTAAATCGCGCCTCAAAAGGTAAAGATAATACGATAGCTTTTGGGTCGACAAAAAATCTTAACATCCCTGGTTCAACCATCTTTATTAATTGCCCTTTTCCAATGCTTGATAGTGATGCTGTAGAAACTAGGACAGTGACAATTGGCGAGAGTTACAGCAAGTACCCTTACGCGGCGAAATCAATTTTCAATATTTCAGGTATGAGTTATGGCGCTATTTCTAAGCCTGCCGTATTGGCCTTATCTGCAGGTGCCAAAATAGCAGACTGTTGGATGAATACAGGTGAGGGTGGTTTGAGTCCTTATCATCTTGAGGGTGGTGCAGATTTGGTTTTTCAGATTGGTACCGCTAAATATGGCGTCAGACATGAAGATGGTAGTTTAGATGATCAAAAATTGGCAGATATTGCTGAGCACGATCAAGTAAAAATGTTTGAAATAAAAGTTTCTCAAGGCGCCAAACCTGGCAAAGGAGGTATTTTGCCGGGCGTTAAGGTGACAGAGGAAATTTCAATTATTAGAGGTATACCAAAAGGTGTGGAGTCAAACTCCCCTAATCGTCATGTTGAAATCTCTAATGCCAGTGAATTGCTAGATATGATTAATCATGTTCGAGATGTTACCGAGAAGCCGGTTGGTTTTAAAACAGTTATTGGCCATATTCGTTGGTTAGAGGCTTTGTTGGATGAAGTGAATAAACGTGGCATTCAAAGTGCACCTGATTTTATTACCGTTGATGGTGGTGATGGTGGCACGGGTGCAGCGCCTATGGCACTAATGGATAACGTGGGTCTACCACTAAAAGAAGCATTACCCTTAGTGGTGGATAAAATCATGCAATGTGGCTTGGAAGATAGAATTAAAGTGGTTGCCTCTGGAAAAATGATCACCCCATCCGATGTGGCTTGGGCAATTTGTGCAGGCGCTGACTTTGTTACTTCAGCACGTGGATTTATGTTCGCTATTGGCTGTATCCAATCACTAAAATGCAATAAAAACACCTGTCCAACGGGTGTTACAACGCACAATAAGCGCCTACAAAAAGGCTTAGATCCTAAGAGTAAATCAGTTAAAGTTGCAAACTATGTTAATAATATGACTAAAACAGTCGAAGTGATCGCACACTCGTGTGGTGTTGAAGAGGTGCGTCTTTTAAATCGAGCGCACGTTAGAATTGTTCAGGTTGATGGCAAGTCTATTCCTATGAATGAATTATGCCCAATATGTGTTGAAGGAGATAACGAATGAAGGCGTCAGACCTATTTGTAAAAGCGTTAGAAAATGAGGGTGTAGAGTATATTTTTGGCATTCCTGGTGAGGAGAATCTAGATTTACTCGATTCATTGCGAGGTTCAAAAATCAAATTTATTTTAACCCGTCATGAGCAGGCCGCCGCCTTTATGGCGGCCACTTATGGTCGTTTAACAGGTAAAGCTGGCGTTTGTTTGGCAACTTTAGGTCCAGGTGCAACAAATTTAGTCACCGCTATTGCCTATGCGCAGCTTGGCGCTATGCCTATGGTGGTGATCACAGGGCAAAAGCCAATTAAAGCAGGTTTACAAGGAAAATTCCAAATTTTAGATATTGTTAGAATGATGGAGCCTCTGGTTAAGGACTCTGATCAAATTGTTTATGGAAGGCAGATTCCTGCGCTGGTTCGCGGTGCGTTTCGTATTGCTGAAGAAGAGCGTCCAGGTGCAGTACATTTGGAATTGCCAGAGGATATTGCCAGAGAAGAGGTGGAAGATGAAAGTGTCTTTCCTAGACAGACGATCCACCGAGTGTTCGCTAGTGATCGTGCCATTGAGAAAGCGGTTAAAGTTATTAAAGCCGCCAAAAGACCATTATTACTCGTGGGTGCAGGTGCTAATCGTAAACGTATTCGCAAGCCGTTGTCAGATTTTGTTAATAAGACAGGGATTATGTTTTTCAACACCCAAATGGGCAAGGGTGTTTTAAGTGGCGATGACTCTCATTTTATTGGAACCGCTGCATTCTCCTCAAAAGATTATGTACATGAGGCTATCAAGGCGGCTGATTTAATTATTAATGTGGGTCATGACATCATTGAAAAACCACCTTTTATCATGAGAGGTAATGAGCAAAAAGTCATTCATGTTAATTTTCATTCTGCACAAATTAAAGACATTTACTACCCGCAAGTTGAAGTGGTCGGCAATATTTCCAACACCATGGACCGGATTAATGAGGCTCTCGATGAGTGTTATGCTTGTAATCGAGATTGGATTAAACCAATTCGTGAAAAAACTAGAGCGGCCATTCACTCCTTGGATGATGATACTTCTTTCCCAATGTTGCCACAACGCGTGGTATCAGATGTGAGAAAAGTGCTTGACGACGATGGCATTGTCTCATTAGATAACGGCATGTTTAAGCTTTGGTTTGCCAGACATTACCATACCCATCAGCCTAATACCTTGTTGTTAGATAACGCTTTAGCAACTATGGGTGCTGGCTTGCCAGCAGCAATGACTTGTGCACTGATGTATCCTGATCGTCAAGTGGTTGCAGTATGTGGTGATGGTGGCTTTATGATGAACTCTCAGGAGTTGGAAACTGCTGTAAGACTTAAACTTAATTTAATCACCATTATTTTTAATGATAGTGGTTATGGCATGATTAAATGGAAACAAGCAGGGCAAGAATTGCCTGATTTTGCACTTGATTTTAATAACCCAGACTTCGTAATGTATGCACAAAGTTATGGTGCCACTGGCCATAGAATTGGCTCAAGTGAAGAGTTAATCCCTATCATGAAGCAAGCATTTAAAGAGGGTGGTGTGCATGTGATTGATCTGCCAATTGATTACTCACAAAACACCAAAACATTGCTCGATGATTTAAAGCAATTTAATAACTAGGATGGATATGTCAAATTTATTACACGTTAAGCAGGCCTATACCGGTAAGGTGTTAAAAACACTAGAAATGCATGATAGTGAGCAGGTAAATAGTATGTTAGAGACCGCTCAAGCGCTACATCAACAAGGTGCCTTGCCTATTTATGAGCGGGTTAATATATTAAGAAAATTGGCTGATTTGGTGGCTAATGAGCACGAACAATTTTCACAACTTATTGCGAACGAGGGTGGCAAGCCAATTCGAGATGCTCGCGTTGAGGTAACGCGTGCAGTTGGCGGTATTCATATTGCAATTGCTGAAATCCAAAAAATCCAGGGTGACGAGATACCCATGGATTTAAGCGCTGCTGGCGCTGGTAGAAAGGCTTTTACAATTATGGAGCCGATTGGCGTTGTGGTGGCGGTTAGTGCTTTCAACCATCCGCTAAATTTAGCCATTCATCAAGTGATTCCTGCTGTGGCAGCAGGTTGTCCAGTGATTATCAAGCCAGCAGCTGTGACACCATTATCTACTTTGCGCTTGGCTGAGCTAATTGCACAAGCGGGCCTGGCTGACGGCTGGGTGCAAGTTGCACTCACCAATCGAGAAAATTCTGAAAAACTGGTAACCGATTCACGAGTTGCCTTTTTTAGCTTTATTGGTTCTGCACAAGTTGGTTGGTATCTAAAATCAAAACTAGCACCAGGTGTGCGTTGTGCGCTGGAGCATGGCGGCGTAGCGCCACTTATTTTTGATCAATATACTGATGAAGTGGGATTTGTTAATGGCGTGGTGAAGGCAAGTATGTATCACTCAGGTCAAGTTTGTGTTTCTGTTCAACGTGTATATGTACCGCAAGAGAGAGCCGATGAGCTGGCGCAAAAAATTGCCGATATTGCTGCTAAGCAGATTGTTGGTGATGCGATTAATGAAGACAGCGATTTAGGTCCACTTATCTTGCCAAAAGAAACTGACAGGATAGAATCATGGGTTGATGAGGCCGCTACACAGGGTGCGCAGGTAATTACAGGCGGTAAGCGTATTAACGCGGTGAGTTATGAGCCGACTGTTTTGCTTAATCCTTCCAAACAATCCAAGGTTTCTACTCATGAGATTTTTGGACCTGTTGTTTGTGTGTATGGTTATCAAGATATTAATGAGGCGATTGCAGATGCTAACAGCCTGGATGTTTCATTCCAAGCAGCTGTATTTAGTGATGATGTTTCTAAAGCCATGGATATTGCAAAAAAACTAGAAGCCTCAGCAGTGATGATTAATGATTACACCACCTTTAGAGTAGACTGGATGCCATTTGCAGGGCGTAAGCACTCAGGTTATGGTGTTGGCGGTATTGGCTACAGCATGAAAGATATGCTTGAGCACAAAATGCTGGTTATTAAAAATTAACTACAACTTTTTATTTTATCAATAAGAGTAGAGGTTGATGACTTCCGGATTTTGCTAGGTTTTAAACTGATGATTGTGTAGGGAGGCGTATTCACCTTTCTGATCAAGCAACTGTTGATGAGAACCTTGTTCAATGATATTTCCCTGGCGCAAGACGATAATTCTGTCAGCTTTTTGAATGGTGCTCAATCTGTGTGCAATGATAATGGTGGTGCGATCTTTTTGCATTTCATCAATTGCAGCTTGCACCTGTTTTTCTGTTGCCGAGTCAAGTGCTGAAGTAGCTTCATCTAAAATAAGAATTGGACTATCTTTGGCAATCGCTCTGGCGATAGCTAGGCGTTGGCGCTGACCACCCGAAAGTTTGGTGCCATCTTCACCGATTTCACTATCAAAACCATATTCCATTTGCTCAATAAACTGGGCAGCATTAGCAACTTTAGCAGCATGCTTAACCTTTTCATCGCTCATTACATCGGCTTGTCCAAGTGCAATATTGCCTTTAATAGTGTCATTAAATAAACGCACATTTTGATCAACAAAAGAGATTTGAGCGCGCAATGAGTCAATATCAAAATCGTTAATATCAACGCCATCTATCGTAATAGAGCCTTGTGTTGGGTTATAAAACCGAGCAATTAATTGAATAATGGTGGTTTTTCCACTGCCAGTGGAGCCAACAAGGGCAATAGTTTCACCCGGGGTGATATCTAAATTAATGCTATTAAGAACTGTTTTGTTATCTTGATAGGCAAATGAAACGTTGTTGAATTTAATACCACCTTTTGATCTTGATAAGACTTTTGACCCTTGGTTTTTCTCCTCGGTTTCATCAATAAGACCAAAAACACTTTCGCCAGCAGCCATGGCAGTTTGCAGAGGTTTGTTAATGTTAACCAAACTTTTGGCTGGTTTAATCAGCATGCCCATGGCAGTAAAGAAAGACAAAAATTCACCAGCACTCATTTGTAAAGAGGTTGAGGAAAAATACACCACACTGCCCAAAGATAGTCCAATTAAAATATTGACAAAACCAGTATTGAATGCACCTGTCATGTCAACTTTAAAGCGTTGTTGACGAATATTCTTAATAAGATTATTAAACTTAGAGCTCTCTTGGTTTTGTGCGTGATAAATTTTAACCAGTGATGATCCAGAGATATTTTCATCCAATAGGTGTGTCATGTTGCCCATTGATTGTTGTACCTTGGTACTGGCACTACGCATACGATTTGATGACAGTTTGACGGCTAAATACACCAGAGGTAGAAGAATAATTAAACTCAAACTAAGTTGCCAATTTTTATAAAATAAGTAGCCAATGAGAATGACAACTGTCATGGATGATTTGATAAAATCAAGCCAAATAGTAGAGGCGGCTGCAGCAATTTGTTCGACATCAAAAGTAAGTTTTGATAAAGTTTTTCCAGTGGGATTTTTGTCAAAATAAGACTTAGGTAATTTGAGTAATTTGGCAAACATAGCCTCTCTCAAATCCATAATAACTTTGTTAGATACCCATGAACTGGCCGCTGTTGAGGTGAGTGCAAAAACAGAGCTCAAAACAATAATACCAAACAGTGCCAGTGCATAAATAAAGGCCGAGCTTTCACTACGCTCACCCGCAAATAGCTCGTCAACAATTTGTCCGGTAATTTCTGGAATGGCACTTTCTAGAGCGGTTGCCAGCATCATCATCACTGAGGTGAAGATGAGTTTGCCGATATGTGGCTTTAAATAAACAAATAAGCGAGAAACAAACTGTTTGTACTGCATAGGTAAAAAATTGATTTCGACAGCTCCATATTCTACACAGTTTTGTGTATCATAACCATTTCAACTTTGTTACTTTTTATGGCAACAAAATACATCTTTATTACCGGTGGTGTTGTATCTTCACTTGGTAAAGGTATCGCTTCAGCTTCTTTAGCCTCTATCCTAGAATCGCGTGGTTTAAACGTAACCATGCTTAAGCTCGACCCTTATATTAATGTTGATCCGGGTACCATGAGTCCTTTTCAACATGGTGAGGTTTTTGTAACTAACGATGGTGCGGAAACCGATCTTGATTTAGGTCACTACGAGCGTTTCATTCGTCAGCAGTTAGGCAAAAAAAATAACTTCACTGCAGGTCGTGTTTATGAAAATGTCATTGAGCGTGAGCGTCGTGGTGACTATCTTGGTGCAACGGTTCAAATTATTCCGCACATTACCAATGAAATTAAAGCATTGGCTCAAGCAGGCGCTAAAGGTGCTGATGTGGCGCTGGTTGAGATTGGTGGTACGGCAGGTGACATTGAATCACTGCCTTTTTTAGAAGCAATCAGACAAATGAGTCTTGAGCTGGGTCGTGACAACACACTGTTTATTCACTTAACCTTACTGCCTTATATTAAAGTAGCGGGCGAGTTAAAAACTAAGCCAACACAGCATTCTGTTAAAGAATTGCGCGGCATTGGTATTCAGCCAGATATCTTAATTTGCCGTTCGGAGCATCCACTGCCTGATGCAGAGCGCGCCAAAATTGCACTATTTACTAACGTTCCAGAAGATTCTGTCTTTACCTCATTAGATGTAGATACCATTTACAAAGTTCCTAGGGCATTGCACGAACAAGGCTTGGATGATGTTGTTATTAAAAGACTTCACCTTGATTGCCAGCCAACAGATTTAAGCGAATGGGATGAAGTTATTAAAAAACTTAACACACCTAAATCTAGTGTTGATATTGCCATGGTGGGTAAGTACATTGACTTAACAGAAGCTTATAAGTCTTTGTCTGAAGCGCTACTTCATGCGGGTATTAATACTGCTACAAAGGTAAACATTCATTATTTTGACTCTGAAGAGATTGAAAAAAATGGCACGGATTGCTTAAGTGAAATGAGCGCTATATTAGTACCAGGTGGTTTTGGCAATCGAGGTGTTGAAGGTAAGATTGCAACAGCACAGTATGCACGTGAAAACAAAATTCCGTACTTGGGTATTTGTTTAGGTATGCAGGTTGCTGTTATTGAATATGCTCGTAACGTGGCTGGTATGACCGATGCCAATAGTACTGAGTTTAATCAAAACACGCCTTATCCAATTGTTGGTCTGATCACTGAGTGGCAAGATGAAGATGGAAGTACTCAAACTCGTAGTGAAGATTCTGATTTGGGCGGTACGATGCGTCTGGGTGGTCAAGAGTGTGCAATGGTTGATGGCACTAAGTCAAGAGAAATTTACGCCCAAGGTATCATCACAGAGCGCCACCGTCATCGTTATGAAGTGAATAACACGCTGATTGAGCAAGTTGAAAAAGCAGGCTTGGTGGTTTCGGGAAAATCTATTGACGGTACTTTGGTTGAGATGGTTGAGGTGAAAGATCACCCTTGGTTTATTGCTTGTCAATTCCACCCGGAATTTACCTCTACTCCAAGAGATGGTCACCCATTATTTGAAAGTTTCATTCAAGCAGCTAACAAGGCGCATAACTTAATCCTATCTTCTTAAGTGTTTAAAAAAGTTTTAAAGCATTGGGATAGCGATGATTTTCCCCAGTATTTTAAACACGCTTTCAACACCTTAAAACTTGAAGATTTACCCCTTTTTCAACACTGTACCCATAGTGGTGTTATTGATGAAGATAGTGTCGAAGTTAGGGTTTTATCACGCTCAATGGATGAGCAAATTGCACACCTAACCATTGGTGTATTTTTTTGCGAGGTGTTATCAGGTTGCGCTTGTAGTGATGATCCTTCTCAAGCTATGATGCTTGAGAATTCCTATTGCGAACTGCGTATGGACATTGACTGTACTAGTGCACAGATAGAATTTTTAGACTGAACAGTTTTAACAATTAACGCTTTTTTCTCTTCTTGATAAACTGCATTAAACGACGTTTTTTAGTCACTTGACGTGCGCTGAGTTCGTTCTTATTGTCTTTAAATGGATTCTCTCCACTCTTATATTCGATTCTCAGCGGTGTATTGGTTAACTTTAGTGCATTGATAAAGAAATTCTTCAAATAACGATCATACGCATTAGGAACGTTCTGAAGATGGTTGCCGTGAAAGGTAAGTGTTGGCGGAAAAACATCTGTTTGGTTAACGTATTTAATTTTCAAACGTCTACCTTTGACCGGTGGCGGCTGATGACCTGCATTGGCACTCTCTAAAATTTTATTTAAAGTTGAGGTGGAGTGCTGGGTGCTGGCATTTTTGTAAGACTTGATAATAGGCTCAAAAAGCTTACCAACACCCGATCCATGCAAGGCAGAAATATAATGCACACTCGCATAATTGACAAACGAGAGCTTAACATCTAATTTTCGTTTAACTTCTGATTTTTGATATTCGTCTAGACCGTCCCACTTATTGATCACAATTAGTAGCGCTCGGCCTTTATCAGCAATCATGCCAAGTAGCGTTGCATCTTGCTCGGTAACCCCTTCACGAGCATCCAACACCAAAATAACCACATGCGATCGATCTAGCGCATCAATGGCTTTGATAATGGAAAAAATTTCAATTTTTTCATGAGTAGAGCGTTTGCGTCGTATGCCCGCTGTATCAATTAGTGTGTATTTTTGACCTTCACGCTCAAAAGGTATATAGATGCTGTCACGTGTTGTACCAGGCATGTCAATTGCCAATACTCTCTCTTCACCTAGGATTCGGTTAATCAGAGTTGATTTTCCAACATTGGGTCTACCCAGTACAGCCACGGCAATACCATCTACTTCCTCGATTTCCTCCTCTTCTTGCTGAGGTAGTAATGGCAAGGTGTGATCAATTAAGTCGGCAATCCCTTGCCCATGTTCTGCTGAAATTAGCCAAGGTGTGCCAAGGCCTAATTCATAAAATTCAGCAGCCATTGCCTCGTCTAATCCTTCTGATTTGTTACACACAAGAACCACTTCTTTTTTAAGTCGTCTTAGGCGAGAAGCAATTTCTAAATCTAGACCAATAACACCATCTCGACTGCTAACAATAAAATAAATAACATCTGACTCTTCAAGAGCGTTCAGCACCTGACCTTGGATGCCACTATCAACAACATTATCTTCATTGGTAAGACCGCCAGTATCGATAATAGTGGCAAAAGTTTCACTGTCATCATCGAGCAAAACTTCCGCATATTGACGATCACGTGTTAAACCCTCAAAGTCAGACACCAGCGCCTGACGAGAATGACTTAGTCGGTTAAATAAGGTAGACTTGCCCACATTTGGGCGTCCAACAAGAGAGATGGTAGGTAAGCCCATGGTGATTTATAGTTAGTTAAGGTCGGCCAGTTTAATACTGATTAAACTTTGCAGTTCAGAATCTTTAGAGATCTGACTTAAAGCAAGCTTGTAGTGTTCTTTAGCTTTTTCAATTTGGTTGTTAGCAGTATAAATATCCCCTTTTAATTGACTGTATAAGCCATTAAATTCCCCAGGATTTTTACCATTGAGTGTCTCAATAGCTTGCTTGAATTTGCCCATTTCAAGTTGTATGGTTGCCATTCTCATTGTTGCAACAATAGCGATCAAATCGTTCTCAGCATTCACCAAGCCAGATAGGTGCTGTAAGGCAGATTCATAATCTTGTTTTTTAACTGCAGATTTTGCCAACATTAAAATAGCTTGTTGCGTATAGCCACTGTCAGCATGGTTAGCACTTAATGCATCAAAAGCGGCTTCATTGTTCGCAGAGGTTGTATTCAGATAAAGCGATCTTGCCTCAACAGATTGCTGTTGCTGATAAGTTTTGTAAGCGCCCAATCCCCAAATTCCACCCAGACCAAGTGCAATGCCAACAATAATCTGTAGACTATTATCCTTAAGCCATTTTTTGATTTGCTGAGCTTGCTCGTCTTCAGTTTCGCCTATTTCAATAAAATTTTTCATGTGTAATCCTTAAAATACTTAATCGCCTCATCAAGACTTAGCGTTTGTTGCTGTTCTTGAGATTTTAATGGTTTAATGCTTACTTGGTTATTATTTAACTCTTCTTCGCCCAAGATAAGTGCAAAGTCAGCGCCAGCTTTATCTGCCTTTTTAAATTGACTCTTAAAACTGCCTAGAGTAATGTCATTATAGATAATTGCACCAGCAATAGCCTCATGAAGAGTGTTGGCTATTTGCATCGATTTTAGCTGAGCCTGCTCATTTGGCGTAATGATGTAAATAGCAAGCTGTTGATTGGTGATGGCAATTTTTTGTTCTTCTAAAAGTAAAATTAGACGCTCTAGGCCGATAGCCAGTCCAACGGCAGGGGTTGGCTTGCCCCCCATTTTTTCGACCAAGCCATCGTAGCGTCCGCCTGCACAGATTGTGCCTTGTGCGCCCAAGTCAGTTGTGGTCCATTCGAACACGCTGCGATTGTAATAATCAAGACCACGAACTAGACGTGTATTGATAACAAAATCAATATTTAAAATATTTAAATAAGCTTTAAATTGTTCAAAATGTTGAGCAGATTCTTCATCTAAATGTTCCATCAGTTTTGGCGCATGGTTGATTAAAGCCTGCATGTCTTTATTTTTACTGTCAAGAATCCTCAATGGATTGGTCTCAAGGCGCCTTAAGCTGTCTTCATCGAGTTGGTCTTTATGTGCTGAAAAATACTCAACCAAAATCTCTCGATAGCTTTCTCTAGCTTCGCTTGAACCAAGGGTGTTAATTTCAAGCGTGACATTTTTCAAGCCCAACTTTTGCCATAAGCTGTGCGTTATCATCATTAACTCTGCATCGACTTTGGCATTGGGTGCGCCAAATACTTCAAGACCCACCTGGTGAAATTGACGGTAACGTCCTTTTTGAGGGCGCTCATGCCTAAACATAGCACCTTGGTAAAAGACTTTTTGAATACCTTCACGTGGCAAATTGTGTTCAATCATCATGCGCACACAACCGGCAGTTCCTTCGGGGCGTAGGCTTAAAGAGTCGCCATTAGTCTCATGCCAAGAGTACATTTCCTTTTCCACGATATCGGTTGCTTGGCCGATAGCACGACAAAAAGTGTCAGTTTTTTCAACCACAGGCGTACGAATATTCTTATAGCCGTAAGAAATAAATAAATCAGCAATGGTGCGTTCTACAAATGCCCAAAGATCAGAGTCTTTGGGTAGTAGATCGTTCATGCCACGAATGGCCTGGATTTTTTTGCTCATTTTAGATATCTGAGATAATATTAAAGGGCTATTTTACCAATAATTACTAAGATTTTTCCCGTATTAAGTATCACTAACTTTGTAATAAGTAAAAAGGATAAAAAACACCAGAGTGGCAAAAAATAAACGAATACCAATAAGTAGAAAAATATCTGCACCGAAAAAGACAAATAGTAGAGTGTCCTCAATAATAGCGTGAGCCACCATCAGAAAATAACACACTGAAATAATTTGTCTTTTACTCATATAGCGAGCTTCTTTTAATAGCACACCTGCGCCATAAGTAATACCAATAAGCAAGCCGGTGATAAGTGCCATAATGGTGCTGAGGTGGTGATCAAATTTTTGTAAAAATTTAAACCCTTTGATCACGGTAACGATAAAAATAACCAGACTAACTAGAGCAATAATTTCAATCGTCAGCACAACCGCTTCACGACTTTTTTGTAATATAAAGTCGGTGAAATTGTCCGGGGTTGTAAGTGTGGTTTGATATAGGGCGCTGGCAACATGGTCTGGATTGTCAAACAAAAGCTCTGTTGGAATAATTAACAGCGGTGTGAGCACTACAAACGCCATGATTAATCTAAAACTAACGGAGTGAATCCAATCAACACCCAGTTTTTTCATAATGGCTGACTCGACTGGAATGGAGTGCAATACACCCAAGAAAAGCCCTAGTATTGTCCAATCATAAACGCTTAATCCTAGTGGGGCAGCAAAAGCAATGGCAGCATATAAATTCAGAAAGACTCCTGATGCTAATGCAAGGGCCGCTTCTGGTGGTAGATTAAGTAGGGTGGTGAAAGGTTCAAACACTTGAGCGATAATTGGCATTAGCTCAAAATACATCAGCAATTCTGCCAATAAAAAGTAAGGGATGACTGTAGATACAATAATTTTAGCAGTGGAGACCGAACTACTTAAAAATGCTTGAGTGTCAAAATTCACGAATTAGAAATACCATTAGGAACGTGTCCAGTAGGGACATATTGAGAGGCGGATTCGCAGTGTGAGTGTTGATCATCAAAGAAGATGTCTGCACTAAATTCTTTTAAGAATACGCCTTTATCCAGACCGCCTAAAAAGAAGGATTCATCAATACGAATACCCCATTCACGCATAGTGTGAATAACCCGTTTATGCGAGGGGGCAGAGCGTGCAGTGACGAGCGCTGTACGAATTGGGTTATTCTCAACAGGAAAGGCTGATTGAATCTTGTGCAATGATTTTAAAAAACACTTAAATGGCCCGGCTTTAAGCTCTACATTGGCAGATTTTCGCTCATTTTCTTCAAAGGCATCAATGCCTTTTTCTTGGAATATTTTCTCTGCTTCATCGGAGAAAATTACCGCATCACCATCAAAGGCGATTCTAAGCTGGGTTTCGTGAGCACCTTGCGAACTTGTGCCAACAATGGAGGCAGCTGCAAATCCAGATTCTAACGCTTTTTGCACATCTTGGTAATTACTTGATAAGAATAAATCAGCTTCAAAGGCACCAACCAGATTATGTGTAGCCTCACCACGAGTAAAGGCTGCACGAGAAATATTAAGTCCGTAATGTTCAATTGAATTAAAAATTCGCAAACCTGTATCTGCGCTGTTTCTAGAAAGCAAGATAACATCAATTGGATTTTTCTTGGTGTTGAGTGTGAGTAGTTTTTTCACCAAAGAAAATCCGACACCAGGCGGTAAAATCACTTCTTCATTTTCTTCTTGATGTTTGGCATACGCCTCAACTCCTTGTTGTTTGAAGATTTGATGAGACTCATCTAAATCGAATAAGGCTCTAGATGAAATTGCTACTACAAGCTTGTCTTTTGCTTTTGGGTCTACAGAGTCTGCCATGATTTTCCTTGATATTTGTCCAAACAATAATCCAACCACTTCTCAAGAAAGAGGTTTAATTCCCATTGTATATTCATGTCGCTACATTGTGTTAGATATGGATGATCACTATTTAATACAGTTTCGTTGCAAACTGAAAGCACTTCCACTAGCTGAGCATCAAAATAAATTTTAAACTTAATATCTGGCTTGTGAATGTCGTTTTGAAAAATGTGAGTCAGCGTGAAAATTGCTGTATGAGCAAAACATTGATCAACAATTAGATGCAAATCTGGATGATTAGAATGGCGAATAACACTGCTATGAGCAGTTTGTTTAATAAGCGGAATAAGCTTGAATATTTTTTGATAATTTATTTCAAACAGTTGCGACACGTCGCTATACGTCTTTGCTTGTCGTGAATTGTACAAATTATGTAAATATTGAGCGTCTAAATCCATTGTGTTTTAAGGTTAATTGTTCCGTTTTGGTTGAGTTCATACTCATTAAAACCAATTCTTGTTTCCTGGTTAAATTGTAAGGCGGTCGATGGGCAAGAGATAATCCTTTTATCTAATTGAGAGAATTCACCGGCCTCATGTGCATGACCAAAAATAATCATACGTATTTTAGAGTGTTTGTCCAACACTTGAAACAAATCCAATGGGTTTTCCAGTGATAATTCATCATCCCAACTGCTGTTCATTGGCACAATCGGATGATGCAAAGTAATTATGATGTGTTCAGCACTGGAATTTAAACAGGCTTTATCCAGTTCAAAAAGTGCTGTGCTAACAACCAGGCCACTGGTTTTTCCAACTTGTACCGAGTTAATTTTAATAATTTCCCAATTGTCCAACTTAAAACTGTTGAATAAGTTTTCTTTAAAAACCTCTCCTAGATTTTGTGCATGATCATGATTACCCTCAATTACAAAAATCGGTTGCTTAATGGGGGATAGTATTGATTTTAAAATCTGATAAGAGCTTGTAGTGCCGTGATGCGTCAAATCACCATTAATCAGTAGTGCATCAAATTTACTACTTTGGAGGCGTTCAATAACAGATTGAAGATTTTGTTGGGAATCAACCCCCATAGCGATGCGCTGATCGTCAATATGACAATCACTAATTTGAATAAGCTTAGGCATGCTGAGTAAAGGTTACGCGAGCGCTAACCCCAGTTAAAAGCTCGTAGCCAATGGTATCGCTATAGGCGGCAATTGTCTCAACTCGAAGCTTGTCATTTCCCCATAAAATAGCGCGATCACCAACCTGAGCATTTATCTTGCCAACATCCACACAAATCAGATCCATCGATACACGGCCAGCTAAAGAGCATAAGGTATTATTAATGAGGACTGGTGTGCCATTTTTAGCATGTCGAGGATAGCCATCGCCATAACCGATACCAACAATGGCAATTGTTGTATCTTTATTAGCCTGCCAAGTGGCGCCGTAGCCAACGCTTTCTCCTGCTTTGACTGATTTTAAGCTGAGAATGGGTGCAGATAACTCCATAGCGGGCAGTAATTGTTGGTTAATGCTGGCAAATGGTGAGACGCCATACAGCATTATGCCCGGACGAACAAAATCAAAATGCGATTCACGCAAGGATAAAATTGCAGCGGAATTAGCCATGGACTGGGGAAACTCTTGCGTATTAAGCTGATTAAAGTATTTGAGTTGCTGAGTGTTTTTAATGTGTTCAGGCTCATCCGCACAAGCAAAATGACTCATGATGCATTCGATATGAATATTTGAGTTATTTTGCAGTTGGCTTAAGCTTTGCTGTAGTTGCACATTTGAAAGGCCCAAACGGTACATGCCGGTATCAACCTTAATCCATACTTTAATAGGACTTTTGCAATTGTTAAGATGCTCAAGTTGGGTGATATCATGAACAACAATTTGGCAATTTAGCTGGATAGCTTCGTGTAAGTCGTTTTCACTAAAAATCCCGGATAAAAGTAAAATTGGCTTTTGGGTTAACTCGCGTAATTTTTGCACTTCACTGAGTTCGCTAACAGCGAGTATGTCAGCTGTAAATAAAGGCTTGGCTAATTCAAGATGATGCCCATAAGCATTGGCCTTGACCATACTGACAATTTTTGCCTGAGGGGCGTATTTGCGAACAATCGATAGATTATGCGCTAATGCTGATTGTGAGATGGCTGCGACAGCATGCATAGGCGCTTAAAAAGCTAAAAAGCCTCTTGATCGAAATTGGAGATGTTGTTATTGTAAGCGGCATCCATTTGTTCATCAGGCATGCCTTGAAATTGGTCTTCATTGGCCAAATCTTCAAAGCGCGCATATTCACCAATAAAGGCCAGTTTAAGTCTGCCTGTAGATCCATTTCTATGCTTGGCAATTTGCAAGTCTGCCTTACCAATTTCTTCAGGATTTGAGTAAGAGTCATCATGGTATTGTTGATCACGATAGATAAAAGCAATGATGTCTGCATCTTGCTCAATTGATCCAGATTCACGCAAGTCTGACATTTGTGGCATACGACCTTTGCCAGCTTTAGGGCGTGATTCTACGCCACGGTTAAGCTGAGATAGGGCGATAACAGGCACATTAATCTCTTTGGCAAGCGCCTTAAGAGATCGAGAAATTTCTGAAATTTCTTGAACGCGGTTGTCACTCTTGCCGTGAACCACCATGAGCTGTAAATAATCCACCATAATTAGTGATAAATCAGGATACTGACGCTTAAGGCGACGACACTTGGCTCGAATTTCTGTTGGGGTGATAGAAGGGGTTTCGTCAATTAAGACGGTTGATTTTTCTAGTGCCAAAACTGCATGATTAAAACTATTCCAATCGGTTTCAGTCATGGTGTCTTTTAAATTTTCACCCTTAATATGGCCAAACGAGGTAATCATGCGCATCACCAAAGATTCTGTCGGCATCTCTAGACTGAATACAGCAACAGGCTTTGGCTCTTTAGCTGTGATAGCCACATGCTCAACAATATTCATTGAAAAGGCAGTTTTACCCATCGAAGGTCGACCTGCAACAATAATCAAATCACCATTTTGCAGCCCGGAGGTAATCTTATCTAGCTCAGTAAAGCCAGTTTCTAAGCCTGTCACACCTTCAGTTTCTTGCATTTCATGCACACGATTCACCACATCTTTAATGATATCTTTGACATTGATAACATCTTGCTTGCCACGAGTAACCTGCTCTGCAATTTCAAAAATTTTCTTTTCAGAAAGATCAATCAGCTGCTGCACTTCCATTTCTTTAGGGTTGTAAGCCGTATCTGCAATTTCATGACTAGCGATAATCAGTTGACGATAAACACTAAGCTCACGCACATGTTTGGCATAGGCTTCAATATTTGAAATACTTGGGGTATTCTCCGCAATTTGTGCCAAATAAACAAAGCCGCCAATGGTTTCTTCATTGCCCGTTTTCTTAACATGCTCTTTGACCGTCAAAATATCAGCAGGCTGGTCATGATGCATGAGTGTGGAGATGGCCTCAAAAATAATTCGATGAGAAGCGTTATAAAAATCAGCTTCAGTAAGGATATCAGCCACCTGATCCCAAGCGTCGTTATGTAGCAGTAGGCCACCCAAAACAGATTGTTCTGAGTCTAGGGAATTAGGTGGAATTTTGAGGTTTTCAATGTTCATAGGTTTGTCTAAAAAATAAAAAACCCTCTTGCGAGGGTTCTTAATTTTAACTCAATTTTAAGTTAAATTTTTACTCTTCTTCTTGCGCTTCTACAACCACTTTAATGGCAACTGAAATTGAAGAGTGCAACGTAACGCTGACGTCGTATTCACCAGTATGGCGAATAGCTTCTGGCATATTAACATTGCGTTTTTCAACTTCAAAACCAGCAGTAGCTAGGCTTGCAGAAATATCAGCAGTTGTGATAGAGCCAAATAACTTGCCTTCATCACCAGCATTTGCAGCAATTGTGCAAACTGTACCAGCCATCTTAGCTTCAATTGTTTGTGCATCTTTAAGGCTTGCTGCTTCTTTAGCTTCTAAGCCAGCTTTAATAGTTTCAAACTCGGCTAAGTTTGCTTTTGTTGCTGGCTTAGCTTTGCCTTGAGGGATTAAAAAGTTACGAGCATAACCCGCCTTTACATTCGCAAGATCGCCTAAGGCGCCTACTTTTTGAATGGTTTCTAATAAAATTACTTGCATGATCAGAACTCCTATTTCTTGTGCTTATCAGTGTAAGGAATAAGGGCTAAAAATCTAGCTCTCTTAATGGCAGTAGTTAACTGACGCTGGAATTTAGCGGTAGTACCTGTCATTCTTGATGGTGTGATCTTGCCACTTTCATCAATATTCTTTAATAATGTATCAACATCTTTATAGTCAATCTTAGTAACACCTGCCGCTGTAAAACGACAAAAAGAATTAACTTTAATTAGAGGTCTACGCTTTCTCTTTTGTTGCTTAGCCATAATATTCTCCTATTTTCTAACTGGTTTTTTATCTTCGTCTTTAGCAGTCATCATAATTGAAGGCTCAGTGATCGCTTTATCTTCAGAAAGGATTAAGTTTCTAAGGATCGCGTCATTAAAACGGAAGTTATAGTTAAGCTTATCAAGCGTATCTTGATCACATTCAATATTCATTGATAAGTAATGCGCTTTATAAATTTTGTTGATTGGGTAAGCTAGGTGCTTACGGCCCCAGTCTTCTTCTCTATGAATTTGTCCACCACCTGTTGTGATGATTTCTTTGTAGTTATCCATCATTGTGCTTACTTGAGCCGATTGGTCAGGGTGCACAATAAGTGTAATCTCATAATGTCTCATGAGTTGTCTCTCCTTATGGTTATTAATAATAGCTTGGAACACCATGTTCTCAAGCAAGGGAGTGGGTATTTTATACTAGTTGTGCTCTTTTCACAATAGTGTTTAGCGCTTTCTTATAAGTCTT
>NZ_CAXCCZ010000002.1:0-72949 GCF_963981275.1 uncultured Candidatus Thioglobus sp.
AGCCCCGGATTGTGATTCCGGTTGTCGCGGGTTCAAACCCCGTTTCTCGCCCCATACTCTGTCTGTGTTTGCAGACAACTTCATTCAAATAAAGACATAGGAAAACCTCTTTCTGTGCCTTTTTGCGTGCAATTTATCTGGAGCAGTCTATTGTGTTAATTTCCACTTAATAATAAAACCACATAAATAGCATCATCTAAATATCATAAAATGATACGAATAGACAATTAAACGTATCATAGAAGTAAATATTTTAAATCTATTGTTTGGCGATATTAGTTTGAAATATGATTTGCTTGATAATAAGTCGGCTTATTAGTACAATGTTAATAAAAATTGCATGCGTGTAAATGGGGGGATGGTTTTGATAATTAGTTATATAAAAATAGTCTTTTTAACAGTTTTTTTACTCATCTCAACTTTTGCTTTTTCTAACAGCTGGATACTTGATAAAAGTGATTATGAAAATAATCAACCCTCTCTAAGAGACTGTATAAATATAATGAAAAAAGGTGTTTTAATTGATTCTAAACCTATCAACAAAAACCAGCCTTTGGAAACATATATATATGGCGATTATATGTATAGTGTTCGCTGGAATACAATTGAAGAAATGCTTGTATGCTATTACGATGGCAAGCTTATCGACTCTCAAGATAACAAAAGCCAAATACTGCCAAGATAGTATAGAAAACCTCACGCCCACCATGATTATGAATCAAAAAAAATGGGCTCATTACGCTCTTTATTAAACCTCTATCCCCATTTCTCGTAGTGTTAAATACGCCTCAAGATCATCACATCCACCAACATGCCTGTCGCCTAGAAAAACTTGAGGATAAGTTAGCTCATTCGGGGCCATTTTAAGCATATCGCTGTTAGTCCACGTAACCTCATCAACTAAACGAATTTCATATCTAACACCCTCTTCATCCAGCATATTTTTTGCTCGAGTGCAGTACGAGCAATTTGGTTTGGTCCAAATGATATTTTTCATTATTATTCCTCTGGAAATTTAGAGGTAAAAATACGATTAACATCTTGTTCATCAAAAAATAAATGCTCATTACAGATTTCATTATGGATAGATATTTCTCCTTGCTCGTTGAGCAAATCTCGCGCATCTTGCTCACCTAAATCAAAGATAATTTTTTCAAAGCGTTCTTTATTTTGCGTGCATTCATAGCTCACCCAGTCTGCCTCAAATAATTGCAAAGTCTCTTCATGGAATAGGCGATGAAGCAACCGCTCTGCATCCAGCTCACTCAGCTCTTTATCAGTAACCGTACCTGCTAGTGTACAGACTCTATGCCAACCCTCGGTATTGTATTGATCCGCTTCTGGCATTTTTTGAATGAGCATGGCTGATAAATTATCCTTAGTTGACGAAACCCATAATTTTGAATCAAGCTGCTCCGACTGCGAAAAGTAATCTTCGAATGTAGCAACCAAACCTTGTGAATTTCTAGGAACTAATGATTGAAAACTGTGGTCTGTTTGTGCATTGTATAAAGTGGCAACAATTTGCCCTTTACCCAAAATTTTATCCAAAGAATCACTTGGCTTAATAGTGCCATTTGCTCTCACCATGCCGCGAATCTTAAGCTCACTACTCACCTCAACGAGCAGCAAACTAACAACTCCATCACCCTGGATTTGCAGAGTAAGCTTACCTTGATGCTTCATGCCACTGGCCAAAAAGATTGCTAAAGCGCTCAACTCACCAAATAATTGGCGAACTAGAGGGCTATAACTACGATTTTGAATCATTTCTTGCCAAGCATCATTAAGTGAAAGATGCTGGCCACGAATGTTCAAATCTTTAAATAAAAATCTGTTTATTGTATTCATAGGTATTATTTTAATTTATGACCACTATAATTGAAAGAAAAATCATCATTAAAACTAACAATCAATTATTAATTGATGCGTTAGCAGAATCAACACATCTATCAAAACAAACACTTAAGTCTGCACTTGACAAAGGCTGTGTTTGGCTAAAAACGGGCAAAAAGACCAACCGAGTTCGACGCATTAAAAAGCCGTTAAAAATTGGCGACGAAGTATATATTTATTTTAATGAAAAAATTCTATCTTCAGACCCTACTCAGCCCACTCTACTGCTAGATAAAAAAGGCTATAGTATTTGGTTTAAACCTGCCGGTGTGTTTTCTCAGGGCTCAAAATGGGGAGATCATTGCGCACTAACTCGACTGGTTGAAAAAAAATTAGACCAGCCTAGTTTTCTAGTACATCGATTAGATCGTGCTACGAGCGGCCTAATGATACTGGCACACTCAAAAACTATGGCCAGGGATTTTTCCAAATTATTTGCCGATAGACTAATCAAAAAAACCTATCTGGCTATTGTTGCTGCAAATTTTCCAGTTGACAAGGTTAGCCTAGATGGGGATATTGATAAGAAACATGCCTTAAGCCATGTAACTAAACTTGCAGAAAACCAAGAAAAATCCCTGCTTAATGTGCGCATTGAAACTGGCAGAAAGCACCAAATTAGAAAACATTTAAAAAGCTTTGGATTTCCTATTGTTGGCGACAGACTCTACGGCACTGCTCAAAAAAATCATCCAGAAGATTTGCAATTACAAGCTGTAAATTTAGTTTTTAAATGCCCTATTGACCAGCAACCAATTGATATTACACTACCTGAGTCAGACCAACTAAAACTCTAGTTAAGAGCAGTCTCGCTCCACTTCTTGATCCCAGATAGCTGGGATAATAATCCTCAAGCACTCCATCACTGACAACTCAGCACAAATTGCAGGCTCTTCTGGCGCTGGCGGATGGCGATGTTTTTTGACAACAGAGGTGTCTGACTCCTTTAAAACTGGATTTTGATCATCAATTTGATCCTCGCAGCCAGAAAGAAACAATGCTAGTATTATAAAAATTTTAATCATTAAATATCATTGTAACCCAATAGACTTGAATCTATTGGATAATACCCCTATCTAATACTCAATTAATATCAAACAAGAGGCACCCATGAAAAGAATCTTTTTATTTTTAATGACCAATATTGCTATTCTTATCCTATTAAGCATCACCTTAAGCCTGCTTGGTGTTGAAGGGATTTTAAAAGAGAATGGTTCAGATCTTGACTTACAGGCGCTACTCATTTTTTCTGCTGTATTTGGTTTTGGCGGTGCCTTTATCTCCTTGGCTATTTCCAAATGGATGGCTAAACGCATGACTGGCGCTATTGTTATTGAATCACCCACTAGCAATTTAGAAAAATGGCTAATAGAAACAGTTGAAAAACAGGCGAAAATTGTTGGTATTCGCATGCCTGAAGTGGCCATTTTCCCTTCAGCTTCCATGAACGCGTTTGCCACTGGCATGAGTAAAAATAAAGCACTTGTTGCGGTTTCTCAAGGCCTGCTTGATAATATGAATAAAGGTGAAATTGAAGCGGTCGTTGGCCATGAAATGAGTCATGTTGCAAATGGCGACATGGTTACTCTCACTCTGATTCAAGGTGTGGTTAATACTTTTGTAATTTTCTTTTCAAGAGTGATTGGTCATTTTGTTGATCGCGTTATTCTAAAAAATCAACGCGGACATGGTATCGGCTACTTTGTCACCACTTTATTTGCCCAAATCGTCTTATCAATTTTAGCCTCAACGATTGTAATGTATGTGTCGCGCAAGCGTGAATTTGTGGCTGATACGGGCGGAGCAGATTTGGCTGGACATCAAAATATGATCGGTGCATTAAAACGCCTTGGCCAAGTAGAGCCAGAAGCACTGCCTGAGCAAATGGCAGCCTTTGGCATTAACGATAAAAAAGGCTTTGCCTCTTGGTTTTCTTCACACCCTCCTATTGAAGATCGCATTAAAGCCTTGGAAAACCGTGAAACAACATTAGGCAAATAAAACATGGCTATTGATATTAAATCAGCTGACGAAATCGAAAAAATGCGTACAGCTGGGCGCCTAGCTGCAGAGGTTTTAGAGATGATCACACCTTTTGTTAAGGCTGGCATTAGCACCGATGAACTCGACAAAATTTGCCACGACTATATCATCAATGAACAAGGTGCCATTCCTGCACCACTTGATTATCACGGATTTCCAAAGTCAATCTGTACCAGTATTAATAACGTCGTTTGTCACGGCATTCCTTCAGATAAATTACTCAAAAAAGGAGATATCGTCAATATTGACATCACTGTCATTAAAGACGATTATCACGGCGACACCTCAAAAATGTTTGTAATTGGCAAGGCCAGCGTTAAGGCTCAGCGTATTTGTCGCATTGCACAAGAATGTTTATACATTGGTATCAAAAAAGTAAAACCAGGTATTAGACTGGGTGAAATTGGCATTGCTATTGGCGCCCACGCGCAAAATAATAATTATTCAATTGTGCATGATTATTGTGGTCACGGCATTGGCCTTAAATTTCACTCAGAACCTCAAGTAGTGCATTACGATGATGGCAATGTCAATACTAGCCCAGTCCTTGAACAAGGCATGACATTCACTATTGAGCCCATGGTTAATATTGGTAGTTTTGAAGTGGCCACTTCTAAGGTTGATGGCTGGACAGTAACCACTAAAGATCGCTCATTATCAGCACAATGGGAGCATACAATTTTAGTAACCAAAAATGGTTACGAAATCCTTACACTTAGAGCCGAAGAGGACATCTAACCTTATAGCTGCTTATGCTAAAATAAGTACTTTTTATGACTACCCAACTGTAAGCGTTGAAAAACCTAAGAAACTATTTCATTTCTGGCCTACTTTTCTGGATTCCACTAGGATTAAGTATTGTTGTTATCAAGTTCTTTTTAGAATTGGTTAACGA
Organism: uncultured Candidatus Thioglobus sp.; assembly: GCF_963981275.1. Taxonomy (NCBI): domain Bacteria; kingdom Pseudomonadati; phylum Pseudomonadota; class Gammaproteobacteria; family Pseudothioglobaceae (SeqCode); genus Candidatus Thioglobus; species uncultured Candidatus Thioglobus sp. The sequence continues at coordinate 4,835 of NZ_CAXCCZ010000002.1, forward strand.
TATTGTACCGCCTGAGTATTTACCCGAATCATTATTCAACCTCGAGGGTAGTATTCCTGGATCTGGTATTGTTTGGGTAATACTAATTCTGATCTTTACTGGCGCTTTAGTGAGTAATTTTATCGGTAGAAAGCTGGTCGAATTATGGGAGCAGCTACTCAACAGAATCCCAGGGTTTCGTGGCATTTACAAAGCTCTAAAACAACTCTCTGATACTGTACTCAGCCCCACTGGAAACAGCTTTAAGAAAGCAGTTTTAGTTGAATATCCGCGTAAAGGTCTATGGACAATCGCCTTTCAAACGGGCACCTACCAAGGTGAAGTTGCTAACAAGATTGGCGAAGAAATTATTAATATTTACGTACCAACCACCCCAAATCCAACCTCTGGTTTTTTTATCATGCTACCAAAAGCTGAAATAATTGAACTAGACATGAGTGTTGACGAAGCATTTAAACTAATTATCTCTACCGGTGTGGTAGAACCAAACGAATTACCAAAAGGATAAAACTATGAGAACGAACTATTGTGGCGAATTAAACCAAGAAAATATCGGTCAAACTGTTGAAATTTGCGGCTGGGTCAACCGTCGCCGAGATCATGGTGGCGTTATCTTTTTAGACATGCGCGATAAACGCGGCATTGCCCAGGTGGTGATCAATCCAGATAACAGCGATTTTTCTTTGGCCGAAAGCATTCGTAACGAATTCGTCTTAAAAATTACGGGCTCAGTAATTGCTCGTGGCGAAGGAATGACAAATCCAAAGCTAGCCTCAGGTGGGATTGAAATCGTTGCTGATCATATTGAGATTCTTAACACTTCAAAGCCAGTACCATTCCAAATTGATGCAACAGACACTTCTGAAGAAGTGCGCCTAAAGTATCGATACCTAGATCTACGCAGTGATGCCATGCAAAAACGCATGCGTCTACGCTCAAAGGTAACGCACTTTATGCGTGAGTTTATGGATAACAACGACTTCCTAGATATTGAAACGCCTTTTTTAACCAAAGCCACCCCTGAAGGTGCGCGTGATTATTTAGTGCCTTCTCGCACTCATCCAGGTGAATTCTTTGCACTGCCACAATCACCGCAACTATTCAAACAGCTGTTAATGATGTCAGGTTTTGAGCGTTACTATCAAATCGTTAAATGCTTTAGAGACGAAGATTTGCGTGCTGATCGTCAACCAGAATTCACCCAGCTTGATGTTGAAACGTCATTCATGAACGAAGATGAAATTATGGCGATGATGGAAGAGCTAACTCGCGGCATGTTTAAATCAGCCATTGACGTTGATTTGGGTGACAAATTCCCAAGTATTACTTATGCAGATGCCATGCACCTATATGGTGTTGATCGCCCTGATATGCGTATTTCCATGCAAATGACAGATATCGATGAACTTATGCAAGGGGTTGATTTTAAAGTATTTTCTGGCCCTGCCAGCAGTGAAGGATCTCGTGTTGCTGCTTTGCGCGTTCCAGGTGGTGCAACAATCAGTCGCAAGAAAATTGATAAATACACCAAATACGTCAGCATCTATGGCGCCAAAGGCTTGGCTTATATTAAGCTAAATGAAGATGGTCCAGCCTCACCAATTTTAAAATTCTTAGGTGATGATATCACTGCAAAAGTAATTGAAATGACAGGCGCACAAACTGGTGATATTATTTTCTTCGGTGCGGACAAAACTAAAATCGTTAACGAAGCATTAGGAAACTTACGCGAGCAGCTGGCTAAAGATTTAGATTTATTTGATAAAAAATGGGCGCCAATTTGGGTGGTTGATTTCCCAATGTTTGACGAAAATGATGACGGCTCTTTAAGCGCTATTCACCATCCATTCACCGCGCCAAGCGTTGATGCTCAAACACTAGAGAAAACCGCCCCAACCGCTTTATCAAGAGCTTATGATTTGGTTATTAATGGCTCTGAAGTAGGTGGCGGATCGATTCGTATTCACCAGGTTGAAATGCAACAAACCGTCTTGAAACTGCTAGGTATTTCTGATGAAGATGCGCAAGATAAATTTGGCTTTTTACTTGATGCTCTAGAGTACGGCTGTCCTCCACATGGTGGCATGGCATTTGGCCTGGATCGACTTGTTATGATTATGACAGGTAGTGATTCTATTCGTGATGTTATTGCCTTCCCTAAAACTCAAACAGCGGCTTGTTTATTAACCGATGCACCTGCACAAGTGCCAAGAAAAGTACTTAGAGAATTAAGTGTACAAGTGAGCTTGCCGAAAAAAGATTAGTTTTTGTGAGCATTACCGATCAAATCAAGACAGAATTAAAAGCTAAAAATGCTGTTTTAGTGGCGCACTATTACGTTAGCTCTGAACTACAAACTTTAGCTGAAGAAACTGGTGGCATTGTTTCAGATTCTTTAGAGATGGCGCGTTTTGGTCAAAGTTCTACAGCAGATACCATTGTCGTTGCCGGGGTTAAATTTATGGGGGAAACGGCTAAAATCCTTTCTCCGGAAAAAACCGTGTTAGTACTAGACGAACAAGCCACTTGCTCACTTGATGAAGATTGCCCTATTGATGAATTTTCAAAATTTTGCGATCAGCATCCTGATCGCACTGTGGTGGTTTATGCTAACACCTCTGCTGAGGTTAAAGCAAGAGCTGACTGGGTAGTCACCTCAGGTAGTGCCTTAATAGTAATCAAAAACCTTAAACAACAAGGTAAGAAAATTCTTTGGGCGCCAGATAAACACCTGGGTAATTATGTCCAGCAAGAAACTGGTGCTGACATGCTACTATGGCAAGGTTCTTGTGTTATTCATGAGCGCTTTAAAGCAGACGCATTGGCCAACCTAAAAGCCCACCACCCTGAAGCGGGTGTCTTGGTTCATCCTGAATCGCCACAAGAAGTGGTTGATTTAGCTGATGTTGTTGGCTCAACTACGGCACTCATTAATGCTGTTAGAGATCGCGACGAACAAACTTTTATTGTGGCGACTGACAATGGTATTTTTCATAAAATGCGTGAGGTTGCACCGAATAAAACCCTAATCGAAGCGCCTACTGCAGGCCAAGGTGCCGATTGTGAGTCTTGTGCACACTGTGAATGGATGGCAATGAACACACTGGATAACTGCTTAAACACAATCAAATTTGGAAATAACGAAATAAAAATTGACCCTTCTATTAATCAAAAAGCAAAAAATTCCATACAAAAATTACTCGACTTTACTGCATAAACGGTAAAATCCAAACTACTCATATTTTCGGAGACATTAATCATGGCAGGACATTCTAAATGGCACAATATTCAGCACAGAAAAGGTGCTCAAGATGCCAAGCGCGGGAAGGTATTCACCAAACTTATTAAGGAAATTGTTATTGCTGCCAAAGCTGGTGGCGGTGTCATTGAAAACAATCCAGGCCTGAGAATGGTCATCGATAAAGCACTTGCTGCCAACATGAAGCGTGACACTATTGAAAGTGCAGTTAAGCGCGGTAGTGGCGATTTAGAAGGTGAAAACTATGATGAAGTACGCTATGAGGGTTACGGCCTTGGTGGCACTGCTATTATGGTGGATACGCTAACCGATAATCGCAATCGTACAGTTGCCGATGTGCGTCACGCCTTTACTAAACATGGTGGCAATTTAGGCACTGATGGCTCCGTGTCTTATTTATTTACCAAGCAAGGTTTTATTAGCTTTGCTACTGGTGCCAATGAAGACGCCATCATGGAAGCTGCACTCGACGCAGGCGCAGATGACGTAGTTACCAATGACGATGGATCAATTGACGTATTAACCTCTCCTGAAGATTTCTTCACCGTAAAAGATGCACTAACTGAAGCGGGGTTAGAGTCTAGCCATGCTGAAGTCACTATGGAGCCGGCAAATCGAGTTGAGCTTAATTTAGGGGATGCAGAAAAATTCATGAAACTGATTGATCGATTAGAGGATTTAGACGACACTCAAGAGGTCTATCACAACGCTGATATCTCTGACGAGGTGATGGCACAATTATGATTCACATTCATCAAGGTATTCGTGCATTAGGCACCTTTAAGACTAAAGCTTTACAGTTAAAGATTACTCAAGCTCAAGCAGGATTAGGCTTATTGGGCACTGAGTTTATTCACTTTGCCGACCTTAATCATAGTCTTGATGAAAACAAAACAAAACAACTTGCCCAACTACTAGCTTATAGCGATTCACTCAGTATTAACAACGCAGTATCAAGTCTTATTATCATTCCAAGACTTGGTACCATTTCTCCTTGGTCTTCCAAGGCAACTGATATCATGCACTTATGTGATCTATCGCAAATCAAGCGTATAGAGCGTGCTGTTATTTATCATTTTGATGCTGAAATCACCAATCAAGCAAAAGTTTTAGCTTGTGTTATGGATAAAATGACAGAGTCAGAACTTAGTAATATAGAAGATGCACACACCCTGTTTGATCATTTTGAGCCTCAGCCATTTGCCAGTGTTGATATTTTAACTCAAGGTAAAAAAGCCCTAGAAAAAACCAATGCCGAACTTGGACTTGCCCTATCGAATAGTGAAATTGACTATTTACTAGAAAGCTTTACAAAGTTAGAGCGCAACCCAACTGACATTGAGCTCATGATGTTTGCACAAGCAAACTCTGAACATTGTCGTCACAAAATTTTTAACGCCGATTGGACGGTTGACGGAATCGAACAAGCAAAAAGTCTTTTCTCCATGATTCGCAACACCTATCACAAGCATCCTGAAGGATTGCTCAGTGTCTACTCAGACAACTCAGCTGTTATGGCAGGTCTTGAAGGTGAACGTTTTTATGCCGATGAAAATGGTAAATATGTCAGCTCCAACGAACACAGAGCGATATTAATGAAGGTTGAAACTCACAACCACCCTACCGCTATTGCCCCACACCCTGGTGCAGCAACTGGCTCAGGTGGTGAAATTCGTGATGAAGGTGCCACCGGTCAAGGCTCTAAACCTAAAGTGGGTTTGTGCGGATTTAGTGTTTCAAATTTAAAAATTGACAACGCCACTCAAGCTTGGGAAGTTGAGCATGGCAAGCCTTCTCAAATTGTTTCAGCACTCGATATTATGCTGGAAGGTCCGATTGGCGCTGCCGCCTTTAACAACGAATTTGGCCGCCCTAACACCTTGGGCTATTTTAGAACTTACGAACAAGACACCCCAGAGGGTGATGTTCGTGGCTACCACAAACCAATTATGTTAGCCGGTGGTTTGGGGCATATTCAAGAGCAACACATTAAAAAAGGTGAAATCCCTGTTGGCAGTAAAATCATTGTACTTGGTGGTCCTGCTATGCTCATTGGCCTGGGTGGTGGCGCAGCTTCTTCAATTAAGAGTGGTGAGCAAAGTGAAGATTTAGATTTTGCCTCGGTTCAGCGTGCCAACCCTGAGATGGAAAGACGCGCCCAAGAGGTAATTGATCGCTGTGCCAATTTAGGCGATAGCAATCCAATTATCTCAATTCATGATATTGGTGCGGGTGGCTTATCTAACGGCCTACCAGAACTAGTAAACGATTCTGGACGTGGCGGTCGTTTTGAGTTGCGCAACATTCCAAATGATGACAATCAAATGTCGCCACTTGAGATATGGTGTAACGAATCACAAGAGCGTTATGTTCTTGCTATTGCCCCAGAAAGTTTGGCTTTATTTGAAAACATCTGTACACGTGAGCGTGCACCTTTTGCCGTATTGGGTGAATCTACCAAAGAACAAGAGCTAGTCTTAAGTGATAAGCTATTTGAAGACACGCCAATTGATATGCCGATGTCTGTTTTATTGGGTAACCCGCCAAAAACTAACATTGATGCCAGTACCCAAGACATTAACCTAAATCCATTAGATACTAGCAACATAAAGCTTGATGAAGCTATTAATAGAATCTTACAGCTTCCTACTGTTGCCAGCAAAAATTTCCTTATCACCATTGGCGATCGAAGTGTAACAGGCATGGTAGCTAGGGATCAATTTGTCGGTCCATGGCAGGTGCCAGTGGCTGATTGTGCTATTTCTATTTCTGATTATGTTGGCTATAAAGGCGAGATCATGTCACTTGGTGAGCGCACACCATTAGCCCTATGTGATGCAAATTCTGCAGCACGCATGACGATTGGTGAAGCGCTAACCAATATGCTCGGTGGTTATGTTGAAGATATCCATGACATTAGTCTGAGTGCAAACTGGATGAGTGCCAGCGGACACAAAGGTGAAGATGCTAAACTCTTTGAGGCTGTTAAAGCTGTGGGTATGGATTTATGCCCTGAACTAGGATTAACCGTGCCAGTTGGTAAAGACTCAATGAGTATGAAAAGCTCTTGGGATGAAAATGGCGAAGACAAGTCTGTCACCTCGCCTTTGTCACTCATTATTACAGCTTTTTCAAAAACACTAGATGTTAGAGCGCAAAAAACCCCTTTACTAGATACTGAATCAGATTCAGAGTTATTGTTAATCGATCTTGGTTTTGGTCAAAATAGAATGGGTGGATCGTGCTTAGCTCAAGTATATAACCAGATTGGCAACACTGCGCCAAATCTTGATGACTCAGCCCTATTTAAGAGTTTCTTTACGGTTATTAACCAGCTCAACAAAGACAATTTAATTAGCGCCTATCATGACCGCTCTGACGGTGGTGTTATCACTACCTTATTGGAAATGGCTTTTGCCTCACATTGCGGCTTAACCATCAACACTGATAGCAGTATTGAGTCACTATTTAATGAGGAGCTAGGTTGTGTCATTCAGGTTAAGTCTGAAAACAGACAAGCTGTTAGTGATGCTTTAAATGCCGCAGGGTTGTCCAATTGTACGCACACCATTGCCAGTATCAATGATGCCGATACCATTGAAATTACAACCAATAACTCAGTGATTTATTCTCAGCCTCGTGCTGAGCTACATGCACTTTGGTCTTCAACTTCTTACCAAATTGCCAAACTTAGAGATAACCCTGACTGCGCCCAGCAAGAATTTGACGCGATCAGTCAAACAACCAATGGTATCAAAACCGATCTAAGTTTTGACCTTAATCAGTCTGTTGTAGCGCCATATATCAAAACCAATGTTAAGCCAAAAATCGCCATCCTGAGGGAGCAAGGTGTTAATGGTCAAGTGGAAATGGGCGCTGCGTTCGATAGAGCTGAGTTTGATGCGATTGATGTGCACATGAGTGACATTCTATCAGGTAGATTATCCCTAGATGAATTCAAAGGCTTTGTGGCTTGTGGTGGCTTCTCTTACGGAGATGTACTCGGTGCAGGTCGCGGCTGGGCAAGCTCAATTCTTTACAACGCACGTGCCAAAGAGGATTTTGAAGCATTCTTTAATCGTGATGATAGCTTCGCCCTGGGTGTGTGTAATGGCTGTCAGATGATTTCAAACCTCAGCGAAATCATCCCTGGCGCACAAAACTGGCCAAGCTTTTCTCGTAATGTTTCTGAGCAATTTGAAGCGCGATTCTCCAGTGTTAAAATTGGCAAGTCTAACTCCATATTCCTAAACGGTATGCAAGATTCTATCATGCCAATTGCCATTGCCCATGGCGAAGGTAAAGCAAGCTTTACTGGCAATTCAAATAATATCGCTTTACAGTATGTTGACCATCAAGGTAATACCACCCAAACTTACCCGCATAATCCAAATGGATCAGACCTAGCAACTGCCGGTGTGACTAACGATTCTGGACGCGTCACCATTATGATGCCGCATCCTGAGCGTGTATTTAGAGCTGTGCAACACTCACACCATCCAAAAGATTGGGATGAGCGTAGTCCGTGGATGAGAATGTTTGAAAATGCTAGAGCTTGGGTTGATTAAAAAATTTCAAAAATAATACAAATCATGAAAACATTACTTTAAGATACGCTTTATCCGTATCAGAAGCATCTGGACAGGCCTTGTCTTCTCATAAAATGGGCGTAAATTGATGCTTTTATAGTTTTTTTTGACCCTTATGACACTACTGAAAGCAATAGTATTGGAAAAATTCGGAAATTTCATGAATGAGAGATTTTATAAGGTTAAATATTAATTGTGGACTATCAACTGATTCGCTCACAGCGTAAAACCTTAAGTTTGCAAATTAACCAAAATGCTGAGCTGATTGTGCGAGCGCCGAATCGGTTATCGGTTAAAAAAATAGAGCAATTTATTGATGAAAAATCTGATTGGATTGATAAGAAATCAAGCTCTATGCATGCCAATAAACCCCGAAAACCTAGCTACACAGAAGGTAAAAAATTCTTATATTTAGGTAATGAATACCCACTAAATATTGACACAGCTAATGCGAAAGGACTAAGGTTTGATGGGCAGACATTTAGCCTTAGCACGGGCGGTAAACAAGAATTTTTAGCTTACTACAAGGCGGCTTTTAAAAAGATCGCCCTACCACGTCTTGAATATTATGCAAAAAAGCATCACCTTAATTACAACCAGGTACGGCTAAAAACTCAAAAAACCTTATGGGGGTCATGTAGTAGTGCAAATAACATTAACCTAAATTATTTGCTCATAATGGCGCCAATGAGTGTGGTTGATTATGTAATTGTGCATGAGTTATGCCATACCATTCATAAGAATCACTCAAAGGATTTTTGGCATTTAGTTGGGCAAATACTCCCAAACTATAAAGCCAGCAAAAGCTGGCTTAAAGAACATGGTCACAAGTTGCAAAACTTATAAATAACTCATGGTGTTAACACTGAATAAACAAGTTTTTTCTTTATGTAAGGCGGATTTTAAAAATATGAAAGCGTGTAGTAAAACTATACAATTGAATACTTTTTTTTAAAATCTAGCGCAATCAGAAAGTAAAAGGCGAAGATTATTTTTTACTAAACCTTTCTACCGCTTCTTCCATGGCGCCTTTTAGGCTACCCATTTCTGCCATTTCAACAATAATATCACCACCACCCATTAATTCAGAGTTAAAGTAAATTTGTGGAAATGTTGGCCAATCTTGAAAAGCAGGTAAGTTTTGCATCACTTCCTGATCTTCAAAGATATTTACGTAAGCAAACTCAACACCCGTAGAAGCTAATGTTTGTGCTGCTGTTGCAGAAAATCCACACTGTGGAAATTGTGGTGTGCCTTTCATGTAAAGAACAACAGGTGCGCTGTCTACTTGTGCTTGAATTCTTTCCATTACATCCATGGTTTAACTCCTAATGATTAATAAATTACCGAGTATTGTACTCGTATATTAGACTTTTATAATTTAATTGCTTGTGCAATTGTGTATTTTTGCCCTTGCTTAAGTTTTTTATAATTACCAAAGACCGATTTAAAGTTATCTTTAATAAAATGTCGCAAGCCATTAATAGTTACAAAAGTAATTTTACCACCCGGTTTTAAAGCGTCATAAGCATCATACAAAATAATGCTAAGCTGCTCACGCCCCACTTTGGCTGGCACATTAGATAGCACTTGATCAAAATAATTTTGCTTATTGACAGCTGAAAACGCATCAGATAAATAAGCTTCAGCGTTATTAATATGATTAAGCTTGGCGTTAGTGTTGGACAGTTCAACTGCGATAAAATCTTTATCGACCATGTGCACCTCCCCTTCAGGGCAAGATTTGGCCACACTTAAACCAATAGGGCCGTAACCACAGCCTAAATCTAGACACTTATCTGCCTTAGCAATATCAAGATATTGCATAAACATCACTGTACCATCGTCAATTGCTCTGGGGCTAAAAACCCCCCAACGGGTTTTTAACTTTAACGCATGGTCAAGTAAATTTGACTCAATAATTAGGTCTTGTTTAAGTTTTGGAATGTCGTTTCTGGTAAACATATTGCAACATTATACATAAGGTTAATTCGTACACATCCGATGATAAAATAGCCAACATGAATAGACCTGAATTACTCTCCCCTGCAGGCTCGCTAAAACACATGCGCTATGCTTATGCGTATGGTGCAGACGCTGTTTACGCAGGGCAACCTAGATACTCACTTCGAGTGCGTAATAATTCTTTTGATTTTGATACGCTAAAACAAGGTATTACTGAGGCGCATGACAATAATAAGAAATTTTTTGTTGCATCCAATATCATTCCGCATAATGCCAAGATCAAGACCTACATGAAAGATATTGAGCCCGTAATTGCGCTCAAACCTGATGCGCTCATTATGGCTGATCCCGGTTTGATTATGATGGTTAAAGAAAAGTTTCCAGAGCAAGTTATTCATCTTTCTGTACAGGCCAATGCTATTAATTATGCTACGGTTAAATTTTGGAAAAATGCAGGTATTAGCCGTATTATTCTATCTCGAGAGTTATCGTTGGATGAGGTTCAAGAGATACGCCAAGAGTGCCCTGATATTGAGCTAGAAGTGTTTGTACATGGTGCGCTTTGCATTGCCTATTCTGGACGCTGTTTATTGTCGGGTTATTTCAATCACCGTGATCCAAACCAGGGATCATGCACCAACTCTTGCAGATGGAAATATGATGTTAAAGAAGCGCAGGAAACCATTGAAGGCGATATCAAGGCTGTTGAGATTAAGGCGCCGATTGACCAGGTTGTCCTACTAGAAGAGGAAGGTCGCCCAGGTGAGCAGATGCCTGCCTATGAAGATGAGCACGGCACTTACATCATGAATTCCAAAGATTTGCGCGCTATCGAGCACGTGCATACCTTAACCAAAATGGGTATTGATTCTTTAAAAATTGAGGGTAGAACTAAGTCACACTACTACGCAGCTCGAACTGCTCAGGTTTATCGCCAAGCGATTGACGATGCAGTTGCTGGACGAGAATTTAACCCGGAAGCTTTTGGTGTTTTAGAAAATCTAGCTAATCGTGGCTACACTGATGGCTTCTACCGTAGGCACCAACCTGAAGAGTTACAGACCTATTTTGACAATTACTCACGCTCACACAAACAACAAGTAGTGGGGGAAATTCTAGATTATAAAGATGGCAAGGCTTTAATTGAAGCCAAGAATAAATTCAGCGTGGGGGATTCTATCGAAGTGGTTTTGCCAGACGGATGTTTTAATACTGAAGTTGAATCTATGGTGACTGAGTACAATGAAGTGCTCGATGTCGCCAAAGGTAGTGGCTACCGAGTTTGGATTCCAATGCCAGAAATAAAGCCAGAACTTGGCTTTATTGCTCGAAATTTTGATGAAAAAATCACCATCAAAAACAAAAATATTAAAAAGGACCCTGATCAAAAAATCCGTCGCCCTTCTTGGTAGATAATAAGTCCACTCACGTATAATGTCATTCTTTGTAACAAGGTTATATTAGCGTGCTTGATCAAATCCACTCGCCACAGGATATCAAAAAACTCGATTTAGATCAGTTACAATCCTTAGCAGGTGAAATTCGTGAATTCTTAATTGAAAACATCCAAAAAACCGGCGGTCATTTGGCGCCAAATTTGGGTACGATTGAGATGACAATTGCTATGCATTATGTATTTGATACCCCTGAAGATAGCTTTGTATTTGACGTAGGTCATCAGGCCTATACACACAAAATCCTAACTGGTCGGCTCGACAAAATGCCAACCTTACGTCAAAAAGATGGCTTATCTGGCTTTACCAAGCGCAGTGAAAGTGAGCATGATAGCTTTGGTGCTGGACACTCTTCAACATCGATTAGCGCAGCACTTGGTATTGCGATTGGCAACCGTCTACATCATAATCAAAAAAAGTCTGTAGCTGTGATTGGTGATGGCGCCTTAACTGGCGGCATGTCATTTGAAGCGCTCAATCACGCGGGAGATTCAAATGCTGATTTGTTAATTATCTTAAATGATAATGACATGAGTATCTCTAAAAATGTTGGCGCCATGAATAAGTACTTAACCAAGCTTATTTCTGGAAAAGTGTACTCAACCATGAAAACCAAATCACTAGATTTTCTTGAAAAAGTGCCCATTATTCATGAATTTGCCAAGCGCTCAGAAGAGCACCTAAAAGGCATGGTACTGCCGAGCACGCTATTTGAAGAGTTAGGGCTTGATTATTTTGGACCCATTGATGGTCATGATTTACCAACTTTAATTAAAACTTTACAGAACTTACAACTTCAGGATAAGCCACGTCTCTTACACATTATCACTAAAAAAGGCTACGGTCTTGAAAGTGCAGAGCAAGACCCATGCAAATTCCACGGTGTCGCCCCTGCCCAAGCAAACACCAGCACATTGCCAAACTATAGTGATGTTTTTGGCACTTGGATCAATAATACAGCGAGTGAAAATAAAGAGCTTATCGCCATTACACCTGCCATGTGCACCGGCTCTGGCATGAGTGATTTTGAGAGGGATTATCCTAGTCAATATTTTGATGTCGGTATTGCTGAACAGCACGCCATTACTTTTGCTGGCGGATTAGCAGTGCAAGGATTTAAACCTGTTGTCGCCATCTACTCCACCTTTTTACAACGAGGCTATGATCAGCTTATTCACGACATTGCTTTACAAAATTTAGATGTAGTTTTTGCCATTGATCGCGCTGGACTGGTTGGTAGTGATGGCGCTACTCACGCAGGAAGCTTTGATTTAAGCTTTCTACGCTGCATTCCAAGCTTGGTCATCATGTCTCCAAGCAACTCAATTCAGCTATACCAAATGCTTAATACCGCTTTTAACACTCAAGGGTCTGTCTGTGTACGTTACCCAAGAGGCACTTCAAGCATTACAGATTATGTCAGTACTGAGAGAATTCAAATTGGCAAAGCTGATGTGGTTCGACGTGGTGCTAATATTGCAATTTTAGCTTTCGGAACTATGCTGGATTACGCCCTAGACGCAGCAGATTCAATTAATGCAACCGTCGTTGACATGCGCTTTGTTAAGCCGCTTGATGAGGCGCTATTGATTGAGCTTAGTAAAACGCATACTCATTTTATCTCTATTGAAGATAATGCCATCAAAGGTGGCGCTGGTAGTGGTGTTAGTGAGTTTTTTCATCAGCAAGGAATTAACACTTCTCTTAAAATTCTTGGCCTGCCTGATGTCTTTACCGAACAAGGTTCGCAATCTCAACTGCACGCATTGTACGGCTTAGATGCCAAGGCTATTATCGCTGTTAGCCAAACATGAAAAAACTCTTAAAACGTTACAGCCCAAAGCCTCATGAAATTAAAAATCATAAACACTTAGGCTGGCTTAGTAAACACTTACACGACCCTAGTTTATGGAATTTCAATCGAAAATCAATCTCTAAGGCTTTTGCAGTTGGACTATTTTTTGCGTTTATCCCTGTCCCTTTTCAGATGTTACTCGCTGCACCAGGTGCGGTTATCTTCAGTGCTAACCTACCCTTATCTATTGCGCTTGTTTGGATTACTAATCCACTAACCATGCCTGCAATTTACTACGGCTGTTATAAACTTGGCGCCTGGCTACTTAACGTACAAATTGAGGCTGATTTTATAATGTCACTTGAGTACGTTTGGCAAGTTTTTGATACAATTTGGCAGCCCTTTTTATTGGGTTGTTTGATTGTTTCAGTGGTGAGTGCATTGATTGGCTATTTTGGCGTACAATTTATTTATCGATTTAGAGTTTATAGACGCTCAAAAAAGCTATAAATTATTCAAATTAAGTTTGAGTTGAGCTCTGATTTTTTCCTCTAAAGTATCGACCAACGATTCGTTGCTAACTTTTTGATCCGTCTTTCCATCAACATACATCAGGTTTGGCTCTCCACCAGTTAATCCTACTGATACTGCTTTAGCCTCACCTGGACCATTCACCACGCAACCAATCACTGCCGCATCGATTGGCTCTTTAATATCTTCCAATCGAGCCTCTAATTCGTTAACCACTTTAATAACATCGAATTTTTGACGAGAGCATGAAGGACAAGCAATTAGATTCACGCCTTTTTGTCTTAAATTTAATGATTTTAAGATATCGAAGCCAACACGCACTTCATCAACTGGATCAGACGCTAGCGACACTCGAATCGTATCGCCAATTCCTTCAGACAACAACAATCCTAAGCCAATAGAGGACTTAACAGTGCCTGAGCGTAATGATCCTGCTTCGGTAATGCCTAAATGTAGCGGATTATCAATTTGAGAGGCTAGCTGCTGATAAGCAAAAACAGTCATGAAAATTTCACTGGCCTTAAGAGAGATTTTGAAATTGTCAAAATTCAGTCGATCCAAAATATCAATATGTCTAAAAGCTGATTCAACCATAGCTTCAGGCGTAGGCTCAGTATATTTTTTTTGTAAATCTTTTTCTAAAGATCCTGCATTAACACCGATACGAATTGGAATACCATGATCTTTAGCAGAAGCAACCACTTCACGAATACGATCTTCACGGCCAATATTACCCGGATTAATGCGCAAGCAATCTGCGCCATATTCTGCCACTTTAAGGGCAATCTTATAATCAAAATGGATATCCGTAATCAGCGGAATATTAGCCTGTGCTTTAATTTCTTTAAATGCCTCAGCTGCTTCCATAGTGGGCACAGAAACACGCACTAAATCAGCACCCGCCTCTTCAATTGCCTTAATTTGCTTTAGGGTTGCTGTCACATCTGTGGTTTGCGTGTTGGTCATACTCTGCACAGAGATTGGCGCATCGCCACCAATAGCAACATTGCCTACAAAAATTTGTCGAGACTTTCTTCTACTAATGGTATGTATAGGTTTCATTGCTGTTTAAATGTTTGAATTAATTCATCTAAGCCTCGATCACTTTTAACTCGACGATCAATCTCAGTCTGCTGATATGCTTGATTAGATTTAATTATAACGCTATCCGCCTTTTCTTCTACTGGCTTTTTTCCCTTGCTAATCACAATTAAAGTATTGTCGTTAACCTTTTTGGTGGTATTTTCAGAAGCCTGATATCCATACAACCCTATGAAAAAAACACTCAGTATTAACACCCATATTTTTAACTTTGGTTGGCGTTTTTTTTTACGCGGGTAGTAGTCAATCCCGTCTAGCATGCGTTCGCTTGGTTTTGTCTTTTACTTTTCCGGCTAATTGTCCGCAAGCGGCATCCACATCTTCGCCACGGGTGCGTCTAGTCATGGTACGAATACCTTTAGAAAATAAAATATTTTGAAAATTTTCAACAGTCTTAATACTGGATGTCTGATACTCAGATTCAGAAAATGGATTAAAAGGAATTAAATTAACCTTGGCTGACACGCCTTTTAAAAGCTGGGCTAGTTGCTGCGCATGTTCTGATGAATCATTCACGCCTTTTAGCATAACGTACTCAAACAAAATGTGCCGCTCTTGTGTACCCGCATTGAGATACACATCGCAGGCCTTCATTAACGCTTCAATTGGATATTTTTTATTAATAGGTACCAACTCATCACGCAAGGTATTATTCGGCGCGTGTAGGGAAATGGCTAAACTCACAGGAACTCGCTCACTCATTCGCTCTAAAGCAGGCACTACACCCGAGCTAGAAATGGTGACTCGACGTCGAGATAATCCAAAAGATAGATCATCCATTAATAAATCACACGCACTATAAACCGCTTCTTCATTAAGCATTGGCTCACCCATGCCCATAAAAACGACATTCGATATGCGCTTGCCAGCCGGATTTAAGTGTAAATTAGCAATCAATACTTGAGCAATTATTTCTGCTGTTGAAAGGTTTCGGTTAAAACCCTGGTACCCCGTTGAACAAAAAGTACAGGCGAGTGCGCAGCCAACTTGAGAAGAAATGCACAGTGTGCCCCGGTCTTTTTCTGGAATATAGACCATCTCAACATGATTTTCGCCGCCAAGCTCAACCACCCATTTGATCACACCATCTAATGCATGACTCTTGCTGACCACACTCGGAAACTCGATACAAGAAATTTCTTTAAGCTGCTCTCTTAATTTTTTACTCAGATTGAGCATTTGATCAAAATCAAACACCTGGTCTTTGTAAATCCATTTCATTATTTGCTTAGTGCGATAAGACTTCTCACCAAGCTTTTTAAAGAATTCGTCTAGTGCTTTTTGATTAAGATTGAGTAGATTTATTTTACTTTGCATAACTAAAACAGCGCAGGAAGGTGTACTATTTGAACGGTATTAATTAGCAAAAGTTAACGCGTTCTGGGGCAGACACCGTCTGCACCAAAGAAATATTCAATTTCAATGGCGGCATTTTCTAGTGAATCAGACCCATGAACTGCGTTTTCATCTAAAGATTGTGCAAAATCCGCACGAATCGTTCCAGCTGCCGCTTCTTTAGGATTGGTTGCGCCCATGATTTCACGGTGCTTGGCAACTGCGTTGTCAGCTTCCAATACCTGAACCATAACGGGGCCAGAGGTCATAAATGCAACCAGCTCACCATAAAAAGGACGATCCTTATGTACGGCATAAAATCCACCGGCTAATTGTTCATCTAAGTGCAGCATTTTTGCAGCAACAATTTTAAAACCGGCCGCTTCAAAACGAGTATAAATTTGACCAATAACATTTTTTGAAACTGCATCTGGCTTAATAATTGATAGTGTACGCTCCATAGGTATCTCCACTGAATGATAGATTGGATAAAATTGTTATTTTACCAAACTTTAGGCTCAAAAAAAGCACCCGAAGGTGCCTTTATCACGATACAGAAAGTTAAGGTTTAGCCGTTAACTGCATCTTTAAGCGCCTTACCTGCTTTAAAAGCAGCTACTTTAGAGGCCTTAATTTGAATTGTTGCACCCGTTTGTGGGTTGCGACCCGTGCGTGCTGCGCGATCTCTAACAACAAACGAACCAAAACCGGTTAGTTGTACGCCATCGCCACTCGCCATAGCGCCTGTAATTGCATCCGTTGTTGCGTTAAGTGCACGGCCAGCATCTGCTTTTGAAATATCTGCCGCTGATGCGATTGCATCAATTAATTCTGATTTGTTCATTCTCTTCCCCTTTGGTTTATAAAATTATAAAAAAATATCAAGTGAGTAAAGCACATCTCTCCAATGTAGTTTAAATATCACCATTCTTACTCAATAAAGTTTTACTAATTATAAGCAAAAAATTACTGTTAAATCAAGCATTTGCAAAAAAAAACAGTGAAGAAAGATTCACTTTTAACGATTTACTTATTATTCTCTTTTAAAACTCTATTTTTATCTCTTTGCCAATCTCTAGATTTAACGTCTTGGCGCTTGTCATGTGCCTTTTTACCTTTGGCAACGCCGATTTCTAACTTTACACGCCCACGTTTCCAGTACATTTTTAACGGTACAACAGTCGCACCTTTTTGCTCAATTTTCTCTCTCAAGCGATTAATTTCTATACGATTAAGTAGTAGTTTTCTCGTTCTTGTTGGATCTGCAGTAACATGAGTGGAGGCACTTTGCAATGCGGAGATATGAGCGCCAAACAAAAACAGCT
Organism: uncultured Candidatus Thioglobus sp.; assembly: GCF_963981275.1. Classification (NCBI taxonomy): domain Bacteria; kingdom Pseudomonadati; phylum Pseudomonadota; class Gammaproteobacteria; family Pseudothioglobaceae (SeqCode); genus Candidatus Thioglobus; species uncultured Candidatus Thioglobus sp. The sequence goes on from NZ_CAXCCZ010000002.1 coordinate 22,189, forward strand.
CGCCATTTTTCAAAATAACATAGCTTTCTTTAATTTGAACCTTATTTTCTCTTAGACTTTTCACCTCCCAACCTTCCAAAGAAAGCCCAGCTTCAAGTGTTTGTTCGATAAAATAGTCATGACGTGCTTTTTTATTGAGCACAATCGTATTTGAACTTACTTTAGGTTTTTTGGATTTTGCCATGCATCAACTCTCTAAAAGTGCTCTTGTGCCTTATTCAGCTGAGCAAATGTATCAATTAGTCAACCAAGTTGATGATTATCCAAAATTTCTCAACTGGTGCTCAGATGCCTCCATTTTAAAGCAAACTCATGATCAAATTACAGCCTCGGTTGAGATTAATAAAGCTGGATTAAAACAAAGTTTTACCACTATTAACACCCTAACCAAAAATCAACGTATTGACATGAAACTCAAAGAAGGACTATTTAAACAACTAAATGGCGCCTGGGTATTTACTAAACTTAATGATCAGGCCTGTAAAGTGGAGCTTAATTTAAGCTTTAGCTTCTCTTCAAAGATTGTTGACATGGCCATTTCCCCCATTTTTACCAGTATTGCCAACTCTCAATTAGAAGCTTTTGTTGCAAGAGCCAAGGTTGTGTATTAATGCTATATGCATTTAACAAGCCCTTTGGTGTATTATGCCAATTTAGTGGGGAAGGCAATACACTGGCCAATCACATCAATGTTAAAAATATCTACCCTGCCGGTCGATTAGATAAAGACTCAGAAGGCTTATTGCTACTCACCGACGATGGCAAACTACAACATCAAATCTCACATCCTAAATTTGATAAAGAAAAAACTTACATCGTCCAAGTTGACGGGGCAATTACTTCTAAGGCTATTGCACTTCTAAGTCAAGGAATTCAGCTTAAAGATGGATTAACAAAGCCTGCAAAAGCCCGTATTATCGATCCACCTAATTGGCTTTGGGAAAGGGAGCCGCCGGTACGTTTTCGCAAAGATATCCCCACATCCTGGGTTGAGCTTAAGATCACCGAAGGTAAAAACCGTCAGGTAAGGCGTATGACCGCTCACGTCGGCTTTCCGACTTTAAGACTCATACGAACCAGAATTGGCTCTTGGTCAGTAGACAATATCAGTCCAGGGTGTTATGAATCCATTTGAACTAAGCCATAAAGCACTCATGTGCGGGAATGTTGTTGAGAAGATTGAAATCACAAATCAGCTTCATAATTTAAAAAATAAACAACTGCTTAATTATCAATCAAAATATCACATCGATCCTGTCAAATTCCCCGGTAGACCTGATAAACCAACCTTGGCAAGGTTTGGAAACATGCCAAAAAGAGGCCAGTCGGACATTGGCTTTATTGAAACCATTCATGCCATTTGCCATATTGAATTTAATGCTATTAATTTAGCACTTGATGCGGCTTACCGTTTTCGCAATATGCCTGATAAATTTTATCAAGATTGGATTCAGGTTGCTTTTGAAGAGTCTCAGCATTTTCAGTTACTAAATAACTACCTGATTGAATTAGGATATCAATATGGTGATTTTGATGCGCATAATGGCTTGTGGAAAATGACTTATGAAACGGATTATGATGTGCTAGCCAGGATGGCTTTAGTACCTCGTGTGTTAGAGGCAAGAGGTCTGGACGCAACCCCAAAGATTCAAAAACGCTTTAGCAAATCAACATTTAAACCCATGGTTGGTTTGCTAGATATCATTTTTCAAGATGAAATTGGACATGTAAAAATTGGTAATTTTTGGTTTCACCACTTGTGCAAAGTGCGAAAAATAGACCCTATTAAAACCTTTGACGAGTTAGTTGAAAAGCATATTGGCGAACAACTACGAGGGCCTTTTAATCTAGAAGCGCGAAAAATGGCTGACTTTACCGACCAAGAGCTACACTACCTGCAATCGAGATAAAGCTTAGTCACTAAGGCCAACCAGCCAAGTGTCAATTGCCGATGTCAAGTCAGCCACACTGCCATTTTCCTTATAGTAATGGTCTGCCTTCTCAATCACCAATTGTGTACTACGCTTGTTTGCAGAAATATCCATTAACCACTTTCGGTCTTCTGCCGATCGCCTAACACCAGGAAAATCTTTTTCACCATACACATCCAACACTGGCTTTAACATGGCATCAAGTGGCATGCGCTTAATAACCTTTTGCTTATAATCAGTAGCACCCATACCTATACCAACAAATGCATTCACTTTATCATCGCCAAATTTATCAAAATAACTCATGGCCATATGCGCACCACAGCCATGAGATATTAAAATAATATTATCAACACCGAGCTGCTTATAAAAATCAATAGCGGCTTCAATTCGCTCATGTGCGTATGGGAAAATTGGAACATAATCATAATACTTGGCCTTCTTGTCAAGCACTGGCATTTGCACAGACAAACTATGCCAGCCCTTTTCAGTCAGGCCTACTCTCAGCGGTTTAATAACACTATCCCAGTTGGCATGATAACCTCTTGAATGGAGAATAATGACACCGCCCTTTGCCTTCTCTGCTTGTGCCTCCATATAAATACTAAAGATTTCCTTATCGTTAGAAACTGGTAAATACTCCACATCACCGTCCATTACTGCATCCTCAATCTCACTAATCATACGATTTTCACGCTCAAAATCAGGTTGTGCATTGGTGAATTGATTATAGAATTTTTGCAAAGAACTTGGATCAAAATCTCCAATTTTAGGCAATTCCGGAAATTTAGGAAAACTCTCTAAACCCGGAAGAAAAGCAAAAGCATTTGCCGATAAGCTTAGCGCTATTATTGTAATAAGTTTATTCCACATATTTTTCATTGAGTAAATCCAATGCCACTTTCGCATCTGGATGATTATTCTTCTCAGCACGATTAAACCAATAATAAGCCTGTTTAATATCACCCTGCTCCAACATTAACGAAGCCAAATTATATTGGGCATATTCATCTTCTTGCTCCGATGCAACCAGCCACCAATCTTGTGCTAATTGGGTGTTTTTTTCAACACCTTTGCCTTCGTAGTAGAGCATAGCCAGCTCACTTTGGGCATAAGACAGGCCTTGTTCAGCTGACTTTTCAAACCACTTAAAAGCTGTTTGTTCGTCTTTTTCTGCACCTAAGCCGTGCAAGTAACTTAGGCCAATATTATTTTGCGCAGCACTATGTCCGCCGTCAGCGGCACGCATCATCCATTCAAAAGCGTCGTCATTGCGACCCATTTGTGAATAATCGTAGCCAATTTGATACCAGCGATCAAATCTTGTTTCAGCTTGCGCGAAAGAAGTTGTAAAAACATAAAAAAGGGATGCTATTAACATCCCCCTTTTTAAACCAATGGTTAACAATTTACTTAACTGTTAAACCCAAAAGCTTCCAATCATTCATACCACCACGGTAGTATTTGATTTTGCTTTGTGGGTAACCCATCGTTAATAGTGCACGAATCGCCGCAGGCGACTGGCCACACCATGAACCATTACAGTACAAGTATAAAGTCTTGGCACCGTCGTAATCTAGAACGCCGTCTAGATCTTTAACGCCAAACTTCTCAACCATCAACTCTACAACAGCCATAGGATCTTTAGCTAGCGCTTTAGAGTTAAGCTTAGTAAATGGTACGTTCACTGCGTGAGGAATCATACCTTTCTTTGCCCAGCCTTTAGTACGTGCATCAATAATCATATTATCTGCATCACCAAAAGAAATTAGCTGAGCCACATTGATTACATCTAACTCAGTAACCGTTTCAACAGCTGCAGGCGCGAACGGTGCAGTTGGCTGAATACAAAATGGCGGACAAGGACGTGATGTCTTTGCAAAAGCTGGATCTACCATATTGCCATTATCGGCGTTACGAGAAATACCTGCAATTGTTAAAACACCTTTAGTGATACCTACTGGTTTGCCAGCTTTTTTAGCAGATTTAACTGCAGAAGAGCCGTTATTCCAGTTATGGTCTGCACCTAAAAAGTCTGCCTGAGCACCTAAAGTAAATACAGAAGCAATAGCAATTGCTAATAATTTAGTTTTCATATTAATCTCCTAGATTAAAAAGCACTCGGTATGAGTGCTTTTATGAATCAGTTACTTAGTTGTTAAACCTAAAGATTTCCAAGCGTTCATACCACCACGGTAGTATTTAATCTTGTTTTCAGGGTAACCCATAGTAAGTAGCGCTCTAATTGAAGCTGGAGACTGACCACACCATGAACCATTACAGAATAAGTATAAAGTTTTAGCATTGTTGTAATCTAGAACACCGTCAAGATCCTTAACACCAAAAGTACCTGTCAAGATATCTACTACAGCCATAGGATCTTTAGCTAATGCCTTAGAGTTAAGCTTAGTAAATGGAACGTTTACTGCGTGAGGGATTGTACCTTTCTTAACCCAACCCGGTGTACGTGCATCAACTACTAATACCGAAGTGTCGCCATTTGCAGCATCACGTGCAGCATGAATAACGTCTAATTCAGTCACTGTGTCAACTGCTGCAGGCGCGAACGGTGCAGTTGGTTGAATACAGAATGGTGGACAAGGACGTGAAGTCTTTGCGAATGCAGGGTCGATTGTTGCTTTGTTATCTTGGTTACGTGAAATACCCGCAACTTCCATAACACCCTTAACGATGCCTACTGCTTTACCTGTTACTTTCTCACCAGCAAATGCTGACGATGTTGTTAGTACTGCAGCTACTGCAGTTGATAATACTAATGTTTGAAGTTTCATACTTCTCTCCTCTTTTTATAAAAATAACTCGTTATTGAGTTTGTTATTAATAACTTCTTCCCCAAGAAGGAAATTGTTATAAATTTTGTTGTTTAATCACAGCTAGGCTCTTCTTCTAAATTGTGATTTGCAAAGAAGTCCATAACGCATTCTTCTTTTTCATCTTCTTCCGCACTGTCACAAAAATCTTGTGCACCATCGCGAACGGCTTGTTTTTGTGCATCGCTTGCATCTTTTGCTAATGGCGCTACTGTTTCACCACTCATGTGTGCAAATGTTGTTGCACTTAATAATAAACCAAATAATACGGCTAACTTTTTCACTATCTCTCTCCTTAATTAAGACACGTTACGTTAAAAACTACATTTATACCATCTAGAGTCATAAAAGCAAGTTATTGACGAACTATCTAAATATCATAATATTCTAATAATACTTAACCTATGTTATCTAATTACCTGATCCATGGCCTGATTAGCTAGCTCATCAGCCATTTCATTGCCTTCATCGCCACTATGACCTTTAACCCAGTGCCAATGCACGGTGTGCGTTGCATTAAGCTTATCTAGACGCTGCCATAAATCCACATTTTTAACCGGCTTTTTGGCAGCTGTTTTCCAGCCTTTAGCTTTCCAGCCTTTAATCCAATCATTAATGCCATTCATGACATACTTTGAATCAGTAAACAAATCAATACAGATATCTTTAGATTTAATTGCCTCAAGCGCTTTAATCGCTGCTAATAATTCCATACGATTATTGGTGGTGTCTTTTTCACTACCCTTAAGTTTTTTGTCATGATCGCCATAGCGCAACCAAACCCCCCAGCCACCAATCCCAGGATTCCCTCTACAGCCACCATCTGTGTAAATTACAATCTTTTCCATATTATTTTTTTCCGTCCACGTTTATCTGTAGCCAGTATTCAAGCAATGCTAAGTGCCAAAGGCGTGAGCCATTTAATGCTGTCATGTATTTTTCTGGCTGATTAATAACTTTTTGTACAAAATTCTGATCAAATACACCACGATTAACACAAGCACTTGAAGTTAAGATGTCAGCCATAAATTCTAAAAACTCACCTCGAACATACTTAAGCGCTGGCATGGGAAAATAACCTTTTTTACGATCAATTACACTATCAGGTAATAATCCTCGAGAAATCTGTTTAAGAGGGTGTTTACCCTCCTCACTCATCTTAAGACTTGGTGGTATGCTCAGTGCGTGCTCCACCAATCGATAATCCATAAATGGCACTCTGGCTTCCAAACCCCAAGCCATAGTCATGTTATCCACTCGTTTTACTGGATCATCCACTACTAAGCGAGTGATATCAGTGCGAAACACTTTATCCATAAATTCATCAGCATTAGCTTTAGCAAATTCTTTATTAAGCCAGGTTTGGGTGTGATTGCCTGAATGATATTTTTCATTAACCGTTTGCAAGTATTCCTCATACGGTCTATCAACATAATGCTTTGAAAACCTTTCAACCTCTGAGCCAGTTTCAGCCTGCATACGTGGATACCAAAAATACCCTGCAAAAGCTTCATCCGCACCTTGACCCGACAACACCACTTTAATATGTTTTGAGACCTGTTCAGCCAGTAAATAAAATGCCACCGAATCCTGACCCACCATCGGCTCGTTCATGTTGGCGATAGCTTCGCCCAATCTTGGTAATACTTGAGAATTACTGACCACGTATTTTTCATGGTGTGTATCAAATCTATCTACGATCTGATCCGAATACTCAAACTCGGAACCCGCCTCATCATCAATATCCTCAAAGCCTATTGAAAAAGTACGAATATCTTCATGGCCTGCCTCTTTGAGCAACGCCACCAACAATGAAGAGTCTAGCCCGCCAGACAACAACACCCCAATTGGCACATCTGCTGCATCCATACGTTTGAGCACAGCTTGAGTTAGCAAGTCATGAGTTTTTTCAATATACTCAGAATCTGTCAATGCAATGTCTGGTCGCTGAGCCTTTGGCTGCCAGTAGGTGGTCTCTTTAATATCGCCATTCGACTTAATAATAAGTGTGGTTGCTGGCTTAATTTTATTAACCCCTGCCAATACTGTATTTGGCGCTGGCACTACCGCGTGCAAAGATAGTTGCTGCTGCAAAGCCACGGAATTGATACTCGTGTCAGCACCTATGGCAACCAAAGATTGCGCATTTGAGGCAAAACTAAAGGCTTGATCAGTGAGATTAAAATACAGCGGCTTGATGCCCATACGGTCGCGAGCGACAAATAGATGTTGCTGTTTTTTATCCCAAATACAAAAAGCAAACATACCGTCCAAATGCAGCACACAATCCTCACCCCAGAAGTGGTACGCCTTAAGAATAACTTCAGTATCAGACTGTGAGAAAAACTCATAGCCTTGTTTGCTTAGCTCTACTCGCAGAGCCTTATAGTTATAAATCGTGCCATTAAACACCAGCACTAAATCTAGTGCCTGATCTTCCATCGGCTGATGCGCATGATTAGATAAATCAATAATACTCAAGCGCTGATGACCAAAACCAACACCAGTCTGTGCCCACTCACCAGAAGAATCTGGGCCACGGCGTGCGATCTTAGACATCATAATATTCAGATCCTTAGAATCAACCGACTTATTGTCAAATCTTAATTGTCCACAAATACCACACATATATCGAATAGAGAAAATGTAAAATAGCTATTTTATCAAGCTTTTCAATCGAGTTATGCCACAAACACTTTATGACAAATTAATGAGCGCGCACGTCGTGCGCGAAGAAGCCACCACAGCGCTTATCTACATTGATAGACAACTGATTCACGAAGTGACTTCACCTCAAGCCTTTGAAGGTTTAGAAATGGCTGGTAGAAAACCGTGGCGATTAGACGCAAGTATTGCTGTACCTGATCATAACGTACCCACCACTGATCGCTCAAGCGGTGTTAGCGGCATTGAAGATCCAATCTCGAAACTGCAAATCGAAACACTAGACAAAAACTGCGAGGCATTTGGCATCAATGAAATCCAAATGAACGACATTCGCCAAGGTATTGTGCACGTGGTTGGCCCGGAACAAGGTGCCACCCTACCGGGGATGAGTATTGTTTGTGGCGATTCCCACACTTCAACCCATGGTGCTTTGGGTGCTTTGGCTTTTGGCATTGGCACCTCAGAGGTAGAGCATGTGTTGGCAACTGGCTGCTTATGGCAAGCCAAATCCAAAAATCTTAAAATTGAAGTGAATGGCGAGCTTAATCAACATGTCAGCGCTAAGGATATTGCGCTGTATATTATTGGCCAAATCGGCACTGCAGGTGGCACAGGTTTTGCCATTGAATTTGCAGGTACGAGCATTCAGAATTTAAGCATCGAAGGGCGCATGACTCTGTGCAATATGGCAATTGAAGCTGGCGCACGCGTAGGCATGGTGGCCGTTGATGACAAAACTCTAGAATATGTTAAAGGCCGCCCTATGGCGCCAACTGGCGATGAATGGGATAAGGCAGTTGACTATTGGAAATCGCTACACTCTGATGCAGGGGCGCACTTTGATCAGATTATTAAGATTGATGCAAAAGACATTAAACCTCAAGTCACTTGGGGTACTTCGCCAGAAATGGTGGTCGCCATTGATGGTATCACCCCAGACCCAACTCAAGAGTCTGATCCAGTTAAAGCTGAAGGTATTCGTAACGCACTAAACTACATTCACCTAGAGGCCAACACACCGATTAACACAGTGAGTGTTGATAAGGTCTTTATTGGCTCTTGCACCAATTCTCGCATTGAAGACTTGAGGGCTGCAGCCAGTGTGGCTAATGGACAGCATATTGCTGATAATATCAAACTAGCTTTGGTCGTACCTGGCTCAGGGCTAATTAAAGCTCAGGCGGAAAAAGAAGGCTTAGATAAAATATTTACCGATGCAGGCTTTGAATGGCGCGAAGCCGGCTGCTCGATGTGTTTGGCGATGAATGCCGATAAATTAGAGCCTGGCGAGAGGTGTGCAAGTACTTCCAATCGAAACTTTGAGGGTCGCCAAGGTCAAGGCTCATTCACGCATTTAGTTAGCCCTGCTATTGCAGCAGCGAGCGCCATTGCCGGTCATTTTTCGGAGGTTAAATAATGGAAAAATTTACCACACTTACATCCATCACAGCGCCACTTGATCGCGCCAATGTAGACACAGACGCCATCATTCCTAAGCAATTTCTAAAATCCATTAAACGCTCAGGCTTTGGCCCAAATTTATTTGATGAATGGCGCTACCTAGATCATGGTGAAGTGGGCATGGATAACTCCAAGCGCCCTCTTAACGCAGACTTTGTTCTTAACAAACCTGAATATCAGGGCGCACAAATACTCTTAGCACGTGATAATTTTGGCTGTGGCTCTTCACGTGAACACGCACCTTGGGCGCTAGAAGACTACGGTTTTAAAGCAATTATCGCTCCAAGTTTTGCTGATATTTTTTACAATAATTGTTTTAAAAATGGCATTTTGCCGATTGTGCAAAGTAACGAGGTGATGGACGAATTGTTTGCTGTTGAGGGTGAAATTACCATTGACTTAGAAGCTCAAATTGTTCGTACTAAAATTAAAGAATATTCCTTTGAAGTTGACCAAGAACGCAAGCGTCGTCTGATGAATGGTCTGGATGATATCGGCCTAACACTACAATATGCAAAAGATATTAAAGCATTCGAGTCTCAATACTTTAAAACTTATTCTTGGCTATAATTAAGCTATGATTGGTCGCTTAACTGGAAAAATTCTCGAAAAAAATCCACCTGAAATTCTATTAGAGGTAGGTGGTATTGGCTATGAAATTCTGTGCCCAATGTCAAGTTTTTATGAGATGGGTGAATCTAACAGCCTCTCACTACACACGCATTTTCACGTTAAAGAAGATGCTCAAACCTTATACGGCTTCATCTCTAAAGATGAAAAAACTCTCTTTAGAGAGCTAATTCGCGTTAACGGTATTGGCCCCAAAGTGGCACTTGCTATTTTGTCGCATCTGAATATCGCCTCACTGATGAACGCTGTGGCTAATGAAGATGATGCGCTACTGGCCAAAACCCCAGGGATTGGCAAGAAAACCGCTCAAAAACTCATCGTTGAACTTAAAGATCGTCTAGCCAAAATTGAGCTAAATGGCTCGCACACTCAGCACATTACCGCCAGCGTCAATGCCAATCCAAATACACAAAAAGCCTCGCAAGCCTTACAAGCACTCGGCTTTAAAGTTAAGGAAGCGGAAAAGATGCTCGCTGCTATTACGGATGACGAGCTTTCTACAGAAGAGCTTATTCGTCAAGCGCTTCAAAACAAATAATGCGATATTAAAAATATCGGAAATAATTCAAATGGGATTGTTTAGGGTGAATTAATAGCTTAAATAAGCCATTTTTTTGGCTAAATTAGCCTAAAAACAGCCTTAAATACAGGTTTTTTCTAAAATTTTAGAAATTTTGCTAATGGTTGGTTTTCTTGAATTTTCCAACCCAATTGACAAACTCGTAGTTCATAAGATACAAACACGGTAGCAAAACCAGCGTCATCAGCGTGCCGAATAACAAACCATAGCCCAAAGCCAGCGCCATCGGCTGCAAAATATAATCTGTGCCACCAATGCCGTACGCTAAAGGAATAATACCCGCCAGCGTGGTAAGACTGGTGAGCACTACAGCACGAAGCCTATCTTTAGTGCCCTTAATAATCCACTGATGAACTGACATTTTATCCAAAGCCTTGTCTTTCAAATAATTAAGATGCGAAACCAAAACTAGAGAATCGTTAACAATTACACCCACCAGCGCTAAAATTCCTAAAATGGCAAAAAAGCTGAGCGCTTCTGAATGCAGGAAAAATGCCCAAATAACGCCGATCACTGAAAAAGGAATGGCGCTGAGAATTAACATTGGCTGTGTGTAAGAATTAAATAATAGTACTAGTAGTAGGAAAATTCCAAAAACCGCCATGACAAACGCCTGCTTGAAACTGTTCATGGATTTCATGGTCTCTTTTGCGCCACCTTCTGAAATAGCGCGTACTGATGGGAAGCGTGTATCTAGCTCAAGCTGAGATAAAGCAGCCTCCATCACCTCGCTAGTGCTCGTCTTTTCATCATCAATACTAGCACTTAACAAGATAGATCTAAGGCCGTTATAGTGGTTAAAATCTGGCTCACCAATAATCTCGCGAATATGGGAAAAATTAGTTAATGGGATAATCCTGCCTGTTTTATTAGCCACTTTTAAAGATTTGATAAAATTTTCCGATTGCTGCATATCACCCAAATAAAGTCGGAAATTGACATCATTCTGCCCTTCACGAATGTTAGTAACATCAATACCGGTAAAGGCAGCACGAAGGTAACGATTGACTGTGTTAAAGTCAATATCAAGGCGTGACATTTTTTCAAAATCGAGCTTGACTTCGATGCGATCCTTGCCTGGCTCGTCATCTCGCTGAACATTATCAACCCCATTCAAGCTTAACAAAATTTGCTCTAATTTATCAGCTGCTTGCAGGTTTTCACCGCCCACTTGACTAATCAGATTAATTTCTACATCTTCACCTTGTGGCGGGCCTGGACGGTGCACGGAAAACTTCAGGGTTTCAACTTGATCAATATTTTTGGCTTTGGACTTTAGCGCTTTTAAAATGACTTTCGAATCTCGATCACGCCCTGAAGAGGGTAACAATTCAATGGTAAATTTCGCTTTATGATCAAAGTATTTACCCACATCAGTGGTAACTGAGACCAAATCTTCTCCCACTGTTTGGATAATTAACGCCTCCACCTGCTTAGCTTTGACTTCAGTATTACTTAGCGAAGAACCAACAGACATAGTCATCCGTGCGCTAATGGTATCAACGCCAACAGCAGGAAACAAGGAGAACTTCATTTGCGTGCTCGCAAAATACAGAGAAAAGACTAATACCACACTAAAAGTCACCACCACCCAGTATCTGATTTTTAATACCTTAGCTAAAAAACCTTCAAATTTATCTTCAAAATATTCAAACCAATTATGCTGCTTTGGTTTTTCTGTGACACCTGCCAAATGAGCAGGTAACGCCAGAGAAACTTCCAAAAAAGATAACACCAAAGCAAAGATCACCACCAAAGGAATAACGTAGATAAATTTACCCATCATGCCTTCCATCAAAAACATGGATGAAAATGCCAAAACAGTCGTAAGAATGGTGGTGACAACCGGCATAATAACGCGTTTAAAACCATGTACGGCTGACTTAAATTTATTCTCGCCAGTTTGCTTATAATGATGAATACTCTCTGCCACAATAATCGAATCATCCACCACAATGCCCAGCACCAAAATCATCGCCGCAAGCGATACCAGATTAATGGTCTCGCCTGTAACACCGAGTAATGCCACCGTACCTAGCAAACTTACTGGCAAACTTACCGCCACCCAAAAAGCCGTTTTAAAGGATAAAAATGCACCGAGCACCACCAACACCAACAGCAATCCGATTAGACCGTTGTTAGTCACGATATCTAATCGATTGCGTACATATTTAGATAAATCGGCTGAATAAAAAATATCCAACTGATTGTTATGTTTTGCACGGGTTTTATCCATATGCGCTTTCACTAAATCAACCGTGGTAATAACATCAGCTTGCGCTTGTTTTTTTACTTGAAGAATAAAACCTTTTTCGCCATTGACACGCACAATAGATTTTTCTTCAACATTGCCAGATTCGACCACAGCAATATCCTTAAGCCTCACAACCAAACCCTCAAAAGTAGATTTAACAATCACCTCTGAGACGTCTGTTGCAGCATCAAATTTGGATAGCACGACGATGGTTTTTTCGTGTTGTTGGTGATGATTACTGCCCACAGTGTAGCGTTGATTACGCTGAGTAATCGCATCCATTACTTGTGGCAGAGAGAGCTCGTATTGGTAGAGTTTTTTCGGATCAATGCGTATTTGAATTTCTTTGTCCAAATAGCCTTGTTTAACCACCTCAGACACACCTTCAAGTAGTGCCACTGATTTGGCCACACCATCCACAACATCTCGAAGTTGTGCATAGCTTAAAGTGTCACTACCCAAGCTGATTTTAAGAATACTTTTTCTAGAGGTTTTGAAATCAGTCACACGAGGTAAATCCACTACCTCTTCTGGTAGCGATTTAATGCGGTTAACCGCATTGCGAATCTCTTGTTTGAGCTCAGACAAATCACTTACATCTTGTGAAAGTGTTGCCACAATTGATGAAGTACCTGCACGTGATGTTGAGGTAAATTTATCAATGCCTGAAATATCACTTAACTCATCTTCGATGACATTGGTAATATTTTGCTCAACGTCCTCAGGAGATGCACCTGGATAGCTGGTAACAATTGACATGATTTCAAAATCCACTGCGGGAAATTGATCACGTTGTATGTTATTAAGACTTAATAATCCAAGCGCAATAATACTGATGGTAAACACCAGTGCGAGTTTTTTTTGTCTGACTAAAAAATCAAGAATACTATTCATAGGAGAACAGTATACCAAGGCTTGTGTTTATCAAGCCCCAGTGATGTGGAAAAATTACTTAGCGAGAGCGTTTACGTTCTACTTCTTTCAAAAGGCGCTTACGAATACGCGTGTTGTTTGGTGTTACTTCTACCAACTCATCATCATCAATAAACTCTAATGCCTGCTCAAGATCCAACTTGATTGCAGGTGTTAGCGATACTGCTTCATCTGTACCCGAGGCACGAACGTTAGTTAATTGCTTGCCTTTCATGACATTGATCACTAGATCTTTGTCACGCGCATGAATACCCACAACCATACCTTCGTAGACTTCTGTGTTATGCTCAACAAAGAATTTTCCAGATTTTTGCAAGTTAAAGATTGCATAAGCAACTGCCTTACCTTGGTTCATTGAGATTAGCGAGCCATTTGAACGCTGACCAATATCACCTGGCTTTTGCGGCTTGTACGAGTCAAACGTTGAGTTCATTAGACCGGTACCCGTTGTGGCAGTTAAAAATTCTGTTCTAAAGCCAATTAAACCGCGTGCCGGGATGTTAAATTCTAATTTAACACGGCCGTTACCATCTGGCTCCATATTGGTTAAATCACCTTTGCGCTCACCTAGTCTCTCCATCACTGTACCTTGATGCTGAGATTCAACGTCAATCGTTAGATCTTCAAACGGCTCACAAACAACCCCGTCAATCTCTCTTAAGATAACTTGTGGACGACCTACCGCTAACTCAAAACCTTCACGACGCATAGTTTCAATCAATACTGATAAATGCAACTCACCACGGCCAGAAACTAAAAACTCAGACGGATCTGAAGTGTCTTCAACACGCAGTGCTACGTTGTAAATAAGCTCTTTGTCTAGGCGATCACGAATATTTCTTGAAGTAATAAACTTGCCATCTTGACCAGCAAATGGAGAGTCATTTACTCTGAATGCCATTGATACAGTTGGCTCGTCAACACTTAGTGGTGGTAGTGCTTCAATCGTTTCAGGATCACAAATGGTATCTGAAATTGAAATACCTTCAATACCCGTAATACAGGCAATATTGCCCGCTTCAGAGGTATTAATATCAACCTTATCTAGGCCTAAAAATCCTTGTAAATTAGCAATTTTAGCTTTCTTTTCAACGCCATCTGCACCAACAACAACCACTTGCTGGTTCTTTTTAATCGTGCCACGAGTAATACGGCCAATGCCAATTGCACCAACAAATGATGAATAATCAAGTGCGGTAATTTGCATTTGTAGTGGTGCTTTAATATCTACCTCTGGTGCAGCTACTTTTTCAACAATGGTTTCAAACATTGGTAGCATATCGCCTTCACGCACATCATCTTCAAGTGATGCATAACCATTGATACTTGATGCGTAAATAATTGGAAAATCAAGCTGCTCATCTGTAGCACCCAATTGATCAAATAACTCAAATACTTGGTCAATCACCCAATCAGGGCGAGCCGCGTCTTTGTCAATTTTGTTAACAACAACAATTGGATTTAGACCTTGGTCAAACGCTTTTTTAGTTACAAAACGCGTTTGCGGCATTGGGCCTTCTTGCGCATCTACCAACAACAATACCGAATCAACCATTGACAGTACACGCTCAACTTCACCACCGAAATCGGCGTGTCCCGGAGTGTCAACGATGTTAATATGGTAGTCACCCCATTTAATCGCTGTATTTTTAGAAGAAATAGTAATACCACGTTCTTTTTCAAGATCGTTTGAATCCATCATTCGATCTGTTGACTCAAAGCGCTCATCAAATGTATCTGACTGCTCCAATAGTTTATCAACCAAGGTAGTTTTACCGTGGTCAACGTGAGCAATAATGGCGATATTTCTAAGTTTAGTGTTCATGCGTTTGAGGATGATTCGAAAAAGACACTATTATCCCCTAACTCTCCTATAATATTATGATTTATTAATGTGAATCAATTACTTAAGACTTATGGCTAAAAAAAGTTCTTCAGGTCGCTGGATGAGTGAGCATCTTAGTGATGAATATGTCAAAAAAGCACAAAAAGAAGGTTATCGTTCTCGAGCTGTTTACAAACTCACTGAGATTGTTGAGAAGGATAAATTCATCAAACCAGGTGACCGTGTACTAGATTTAGGCGCCGCACCCGGTGGCTGGAGTCAAGTGGCTGTTACTATGGTTGGTAATAGTGGCCAAGTGATTGCCAGTGATATTCTAGATATTGAACCTATTGACGGCGTTGATTTTCTCTGTGGCGATTTCACTGAAGAATCTGTTTATGAAGAACTACTTGCGCTAACTGACGGTAAGAAAGTTGACGTTGTGCTGAGTGATATGGCACCCAATATGAGTGGACAGCTTTCTGTAGATATTCCAAAGTCTATGTATTTGTGCGAACTCGCTCTTGATATGGCGGTAAAAACTATTACACCAAACGGCACTTTTTTTATCAAGGTTTTTCAAGGGGCG
Organism: uncultured Candidatus Thioglobus sp.; assembly: GCF_963981275.1. Classification (NCBI taxonomy): domain Bacteria; kingdom Pseudomonadati; phylum Pseudomonadota; class Gammaproteobacteria; family Pseudothioglobaceae (SeqCode); genus Candidatus Thioglobus; species uncultured Candidatus Thioglobus sp. The sequence goes on from NZ_CAXCCZ010000002.1 coordinate 37,890, forward strand.
GGATTTGATGAGTATGTTAAAGCCTGTAGAGCGGCTTTTTCCAAGGTTATTATTCGCAAACCTAAAGCCTCAAGAGCGCGCTCTAAAGAAGTATATTTACTGGCAAATGGACTAAAATAGTCGCATGAAAGATTTTGACGATATTCAGACACTGCTAAAAGACGACCTAGTGCAAACCGATGCTTTGTTGCACGCGCGCCTAAGCTCTAATGTAGCACTGATTAATCAAATGAGTAGCTATATTATTAGTGCCGGTGGCAAGCGCTTGCGCCCATTGCTGCTTTTATTATGCGCCCGTGCCACCAACTATCAGGGTGAGCAACACCAACTCATGGCAGTGGTTATTGAGCTTATTCATACTGCCACCTTGCTTCACGATGATATTGTCGATGAATCAGCAACACGCCGAGGAAAAGACACGGCCAATGAAGTCTGGGGCAATGCAGCAAGTGTGCTGGTGGGTGATTTTTTATATTCAAGAGCATTCGAGATGATGGTTGAGCCTGGCTCAATGAAAATCATGCAAATTCTATCCAAAGCCACCAATGAAATTGCCCAAGGTGAGGTTTTGCAATTACTCAATTGTCAAAATTCAGCTTTAACAGAAGCTGAGTATTATCAAGTTATCGAGCGTAAAACTGCCGTTCTTTTTCAAGCAGCCACGCAAATCGGCGGTATTCTTTCTGAAGTGGATAGCGCACAAGAACAAGCACTTAAAGACTACGGTCTACATTTGGGCAACGCCTTTCAAATTATTGATGACGTGCTAGACTATGAATCCGATAGCGATACCATGGGTAAAGAAGTGGGGGATGATTTGGCAGAAGGCAAAACCACCCTACCAATGATTTATGCGCTAGCTAACACATCAGATGCGGACAAACAATTGTTAGAAGAAGCTATTAACAATGCTGATAATTCTAAAATCGACCAAGTGGTAGCAATTCTACAATCAGTCAATGCATTTGACTACACACGGTCACAGGCTAAAAAATCTGCAGATTTGGCTAAAGCCTCATTAAAGCACATCCACTCATCACCTTATAAGGATGCATTAACTCTATTGTGTGACCTTTCTCTCGCGCGTAAGTCATAGTGTTATCTGACGAGCTTAAAGCTCAAATACGCGACTCTTTTATCGCTTTAAAGTCCGACATGAAAGACTTTAGAATTAGGCCGTCGCAAAACAAAATGATTGCTGAAATCTCCAAAACATTAACCGGAGAATACACCAATTCAAACAATATTTTGTGTGTAGAAGCACCCACAGGTACAGGCAAAACCTTTGCCTATTTACTCAGTAGTATTCCAATTGCCAAGGCTAATAAAAAGAAGCTGATTGTCTCCAGTGCCAATGTCGCCCTACAAGAACAATTACTACTCAAAGATATTCCTGAGGCGCAAAAATACTGCCAAGTTGATTTTGAATATGCCTTAGTTAAGGGTAGATCACGCTATGTTTGTATTCGAAATCTTATTAATCTATGTGAAGATAGCGCAGCTGATAGTACGCTATTTGACTCAAGCTTGTTATTTGATGAGCCGCCAGGGAAATACCAACTCGAAGAAATGGGTGAGCTATTAGAGGATTATTCCGCTAAGAAATGGAATGGTGAAATTGACGATTTGATGCGCGCACCCGATCATTCTATTTGGCAAAAAATCAATTGTAATCGCTTTACCTGCACGGCTAAAAGTTGTGAATTCTACCAAGATTGCGCTTTTTTCAAAGCGCGCAAACAAATCACCAAAGCTGACGTAATTGTTGCCAATCATGATTTGGTATTGGCCGATTTGGCCACAGGCAACACAGTGCTGCCTGATGTAGATGATTCTATTTTTATCTTTGATGAAGCGCACCATTTGAGCAGTAAGGCGCTATCGCATTTTTCTCTTAACACAAGCAGTGAATTTATCAAAACCAGCATTCGCCAAGCCAAGGGTGTGAGCGACCAAATTTGTAAAATCACTCAGCAAGATGCGCCAGATATTAATATCAAGCAAGTGGATGATTATTTGACTGATTTAAGCGTCTTGCTAAAAGCACTAGATTTTGATGAGTCAACGACACACAGCAGTCCAGGCGGAGATGTTTATTTATTTGATCAAGGTATAGTGGATCAGCCCATCAAGGATATTGGTAAAAATCTGTTTATTGCACTGGGTAATATTCAAAATAAATTCGCCATTCTAAGGGAATCTTGGGCGGACTATTTAAAAATAAAAGTACTGGATAAATCAATTACCGATCCACTTAATAATGCCAGTGGCGAATGCGAGCAACACCTTTCAAGCATTGTAGAACTGCTATCTTCTTTCTTAAAAAGTGATGACAATAATCAATCACCGCACTCAAGATGGATTGAAAAAAACACCTTAGCCAACAAAAAAACCAACTACAGCTTATGTAGTGCCCAAACTGACATCTCCAACAACTTAGATGCGCTTATTTGGTCAAAAGCCTCTGGCGTTGTACTCACCTCAGCCACTCTATCTTCGCTTGGCAGCTTTGAGCGACTCAACAAACAACTCGGGCTAAAAAAACCCGAGAACCAATATCTACGCCTACCCTCACCTTTTGAGTTTGGTCAGGTTGACTTTATTATTGCTAAGTTTAAAGCCAATCCAACTCAAGTCTATGAACATACCCAAGAAGTGGCTACTCAACTGCTTAAACGCATTAATACAGAAGAGGGGACTTTGGTCTTATTTGCCTCAAACAAACAGATGCAAATGGTGGCAGACATGGTGGAAAACAAGCTGGATTGCACGCTATTTACTCAAGGTGAATATCCGAAAAAAACCATTCTTGAAAAGCACACCAACTTACGCAAGAAAAACAAAGGTAGTGTTATTTTTGGACTGGATAGTTTCGCCGAAGGGGTTGACCTCAAAGGCGATAATCTCACTCACGTAGTGATTGTTAAATTACGCTTTAGCGTACCCAGCTCGCCAATCGACAAAACCTTGGCAGATTACCTGCAAGCTCAAAATCGCAATCCATTTATGGAAATATCCTTACCTGATGCATCACTGAGATTAATTCAAGCTTGTGGTCGACTAATTCGCACCGAAACAGATACAGGCAAAATCACGATATTTGATAATCGCTTAGTAAAAAAATTCTACGGCAAACAACTACTGGCAGCCTTGCCAGGTTATAACATCGTGGTCGAATCCTAAAGCCTTTGATAAAAATTTAAGAAATTTTGTGAATGGCGTAATTTTGACTAAAAACGCCAAAAAGATTTATGTAATAAGGCCATAAGCGTTAAGATTTCTAAACGTCCTAACAACATTGAAAAACTTAAAATCCATTTAGCACTTTCACTAATGGCGCCGTAGTTTTGCGCCACATCACCCAGTCCTGGGCCAAGGTTATTAATACTAGCAGCAGTTGCAGAAAAGCTGGTTACCTGATCCATGCCTGTGAACATTAAGGCAATCATGATAAAAATAAAGGCAATGACATATAGTGAGAAAAAACCCCAAACAGACACCAAGGTGCTTTCGGCAACACTGCGCTGATTAAGCTTGATATTAATCTGTGCATTGGGATGGATAAACTTTTTAATTTCTTTCATGGCGAGTTTAAACATGAGTAGTACTCTAACAACTTTAATACCGCCACCCGTTGAGCCTGCACAAGCGCCCACAAAACTGGCAAAAATTAATAATACTGGCAGCATAAATGGCCAAAGTGAAAAATCAACCGATGCAAACCCTGTTGTAGTAGCCATCGAAACACCCTGAAAAATACCATATCTAAGTGCGCCCTCTGGGGTTTGATAATAGCCAGAATTCCACAAATAGCCAACAATTAAAACACTTAAAAAACTTAACACTAAAAGATAGGCTTTAAACTCAGAGTCTTTAAAAAATTCCAAAATATTTTTCTTGCGCCACACAAAGAAATGTAAAGAGAAATTAATCCCTGCTAAGAACATAAATACAATGGCTACCGATTCAACAGTAACCGAGTCAAAGTAGCCAATGGATAAATCATGTGTTGAAAATCCACCAATGGCAACGGTGGAATAACTATGTCCAATCGCATCAAAAATACTCATGCCTGCCAAATAATATGCCACGGCACACACAACTGTAAAGCTCAAATAAATTTTCCACAAGGCTTTAGCAGTTTGGGTTAGTTTAGGTGTTAGCCTGTCTTTTGAAATACCGCTAGACTCTGCATGATATAGCTCCATACCGCCCACACCCAGCATAGGCAAAATAGCCACTGCCAAAACAATAATACCCATACCACCCAGCCATTGTAATTGCTGACGATAGTACAAAATAGCCATTGGCAGATCATCAAGCCCCGACAATACAGTAGCACCCGTGGTAGTTAAGCCCGACATAGATTCAAAAAAGGCATCTGAAAAACCCATGCTCAATGATTCTGAAAGTAAAAATGGGGTTGTTGCAAATAAAGACAAAACAAACCAAAAACTTACCACCACCAAAACACCTTCGCGAATTCTAAAATCTTTAGTGGACTTTCTAAAAGGCAGATAAAACAACAATCCACTGATGAATGTTAGTGCGAATGCTGCTAAAAATGAAGATGCTTCTTGTTGCTGGTAAATAGTATCCACAACAATAGGTGGTAGCTGGGTCAGACTAAACACCATCAACAACAGACCAATGGTTTTAAAAACAATACTAAATTGCATAATTTATCCTAGTTTAATCTGAATAGCCTGCAAACATTTTTTCAACATCATGGATTTTATTAACATCTGTTAACACCAGAAGTACATGATCACCCTCTTCAATTACTAACTTTCTTGAACCCATAATAACTTCATTATCACGCACAATAGAGCCAACCACCACTCCGTCTGGCAGTTTGATTTCTTCAATGGATCTACCCACCACATCTGAATGCTGTTTATCGCCATGAACAATAACCTCAATCGCCTCTGATTTACCCTGACGTAAAGAATGCACCATCATTGTATCACCCTTGCGAATATGCGCCAAAATACCACTGGTGGTGATTTGGTCTGGTGAAATGACCATATCCACATCCTCACTTTGCTCAGCCAGATCTTCATAAACATTACGCTTAACTAGGGCGACGGTTTTATGTGCGCCCAGACGCTTTGCTAGAATAGAAACAATCACATTAATTTCATCAGAGTCGGTCAATGCCAAGAACAGATCAGTATTCTCAATCCCCTCTTCTAGCAACAACTCTTCATCAGAAGCATTGCCTCGCAACACTAACACATTGTCTAGTTCATCTGCAATCTTCTTAACTCGCTCTTGATTCATTTCAATGATGCGCACATGGTGATTTGACTCAAGATGTTTGGCTAAATTAAGGCCAATGCGACCACCACCGGCAATAATAATATTCCTATAAGACTTATCCAAGCGTCTAAATTCTTTCAACACTTTAGATACACCGCTTTTCTTGGTCACAAAGTAAACTCGGTCACCATCTTTAATAACGGTATCTCCATAGGCGGGAATGGCTCGACCATTGCGGTATAAACTCACAATACGCATACGGATCTTTGGTAGATGTTTATGCAACTCTTTGATTGGACGCCCCACAATAGGCGTACCAGCATAAGCGCGAGTTTCAACTAATTGCACCAATCCATTTTCAAATTCGAATACTTGCTCTGATCCTGGCTCCTCGACCACACGCTTAATGTAGTTAGTCACCAAGCCTTCAGGGGTGATAATAAAGTCAATAGGAATGGCATCATTGGAAAATAATTCTTTTCTGTGCAAGTATTCTGCTGTGCGAACGCGGGCAATTTTTTTGTCCACTTGATAAAGTGTATGTGCCATTTGACAAGCAAGCATATTGTCTTCATCAGACTTAGTTACCGCAATCACCATATTCATGTTGCGAATATCGGCATCTTCTAGAATATTAGGATATGAGGCTTGACCACAAATTGTTTTGATATCTAGATGACGTTGCAAGTCTAATAAGTTAGTCTCATCTTTATCAATAATGGTAATGTCGTTATCACTATCTTCACTAAGATATCTGGCCAATGTAGAGCCAACTTGGCCAGCACCTAAAATTAAAATTTTCATGATTAAGCCTTGTTTTTATCGATTCCTAAATCTTTTAATTTGCGATAGAGTGTTGTTCGCTCCAACCCTGCCAAAACTGCAACAGCAGCAATATTATGGTTATTTTCCTGCAAGTGATGATTAAAATACTCTTTTTCAAAAATATTTCTAGCCACCTTTAAAGGTGCGTCAAAATCAATCCCGGTAATATCATTGCTTTCAATCGCTCGCTCTGACAAAAGTCTACGCACTAATGGCAAGATGTCATGCAGGGGTTTTTTCAAGAAGTCAACCGCACCAATCTTAATGGCTTTCACCACATCTTTATGCTCTGCATGGCCTGACATCATAACAATAGGGGTTGAAAACCCTGCTTGAATCCACTCCTCTAGCAGTGACATGCCATCTTGGCCCGGCATCCAGACATCCATCATTACCAAGTCAAAATCTTGCTCTTGAATAATGGCTTTAGCTTGCTGAGCATTCGCCGCCAAACTCACCTGATAATTAACATCCTCTAAGGTATCCATCATGGTTTCTGCATTGATGCTTTCGTCATCAATAATTAGAATTCTGCCGATGATATTTGTTTCGTTCATTGTCTTTTCCCCTTTATCCTTATGCTTGATAATCAAATTCAATTGTAACCTTGGCGCCGTGTGGTTTTACATTGGCAGCAAATATTCGAGCATCGTGCTGTTCAACAATATTTTGAACAATGGCCATCCCCAAGCCACTACCTTTGACCTTGGTGGTGACATAAGGCTCGAAAACGCGATCTAACACTTCTTCATCAAACCCCTCACCATTATCCACCACACTTAAACGCACTATTTTTTTCTTAGGTAAATACTGCGTGGCGATCTTTACTTTGGTGTCACTATCAGGTGAGGATTCTGCCGAATTTTTAACTAGGTTAATTAACACTCTAGAAAGACTAACCGAATCTAGAAGTAGTAACGGAATGTCCTCAGCTAAGTTGAAGGTAATATCCAAACCTTCTTGTGAGTCATACAAAGAAATCGACTGATTTACAATTTCATTTAGGTTGCCCAGCTTTCGCTCAATTTGAGGGGTGTTAGCATAATCAGCAAAAGCGCTCACCATTAAGTCCATGGATTGCACTTGATCAATAATAGTGCTGGTAGTTTTGTCAATTACTTCTAGATCACGATCTTGCAAAGAGTTCATAAATCGATTACGCAGACGCTGTGCTGAGAGCAAAATAGGCGTCAATGGATTTTTAATTTCATGTGCCATACGCACAGCCACCTCACCCCAAGCAGCTTTCTTTTGGGCGCGATTAAGTCTGGAAATATCTTTAATGATAATCACGTAACCCAATGTTTTTTCATGACTTTCAAGCTTGGCACCCTGGCATGATAAAAGCAAATGCCGATCAAGCAAGCTTAGCTCAAGCTCCTCATTCCATTCACTTTGTTGTGCTTTAAACTTGTCAGCAGTTAATGCGAATAAAGCCGCCAGCTGTGGATATTTTTTGCTAATTTTTGAGCAATTTCCGCCCACAAAAGACTGCTCATTTTGAATGTTAAACATTTCTCCAATGATCGGATTAATCAGTCGAATATCTTTGTTTTTGTCCAATGCAATAACACCATAAGAATATTTTAGAATGGTTTCTAAATAAAGATTGTGCGTATCCAGACCCTCTTGAGAGGTTTTAATTTTTCTAGACATGATGTTAAATTGGTCAATCAATAAGCGCACATCATCGCTGTCTTTACTTTGTTCAATACGTACACCGTAATTACCTTTAGCCATTTCTCGAGTGGCAAGCGATAAATTATTAAGTGGTCTCATCAACTTCTCAATCATACGAAAAACCAGCATCAATGCACTTAATACGGCCAGTAAGATGGTGGAAGAGAAATCAATCATAAAACGTTTTTGCGTGATCGAGGTGTTTAAGTCAAAGTCAATATTTTTGGTTCTTTCAGTAAACGCTTCAACTTGAGATAAAAATCCTAACAACCCTGGGTCAGCTGCATATACCGCATCTACAACAAAAAAACCCTTGTCAGCTGATCGGGTAATAAAACGTGTGGACATTTTCACTTGGATAACGTTGGTCGCACTATCCTCGTTAATGGTTCTTGGCTGAGAGCCTGGTAATGGCTGATCTTCAACTGCCATACAATTGGACACATCAGCTGTTTTTGCGATAACTTCCTCTTGATCATCCAATAGGGTAATTTGACAAGCCCAACCTTTGTCAATTAAGCCCTCTAAAAAGACTTGCATACTCTGGCGATAGTTTTCCGACTCTTTCTTAAAATCACCAAATGAGGTAATGAGTGTTAACAGGCGTTTGGTTTGCTGTGTATAGCGCTCAGTTCTCACGGCTTGCACGCCTTCGTACAACCCATCTACTTGATGGATAAAGTTTTTACTAAAGGCATCAAAGGTATTTTCAGAATCAGCGACATTGTTTTGAATCGTTTGAAATGAAAATATATAAAACGACAACACCGGAACAATGACCAACATAGGTACAATTTTAATAAATGACCAGGTGAATTTTGAGCCAACAATGTCACTACCCATATCGCGCTTTAATCGACGTATATCGGTATAGATATAATAAATGGCAGTTATAGTTAAGACAACATTATAGCCAACCAAATATCCCCACCAATTTTCAATTAACTCAGGGTTTAGGCCCAAATAAAAGGTACCTGAAATAGATAGAATAAAGACTGACGCCCAAAACCAAGCGGGTGGCGATTTTATAAAGTTTTTTTGTTGACGGGTCGTCATTAACTATTATTATGCGATTGACTAATTGCTTGGAATTATCTCATAAATAAACCAGCAGTATCGTTACTTGTTGCTAAAATACAACAATGATTCAAACACAACAGCAACTAACCCATTTTCTTAGCTCTATCGAGACAGAGACGCACTTGGCCATTGATACTGAATTTAAACGTATTGATACCTTTTATCCTATTTTATGCCTGGTGCAAATCGCCACGCAGCACACTGCTGAATGTATTGATATTTTGGCTATTGAAGATCTTGAGCCGTTGTTTGATAAACTCTACCAGCCAGAGTGTGTCTGGATTGTACACTCAGCTCGTCAAGATATTGAAGCCTTATACTATCTTTCAAAACGCTTACCAATCCAGCTGTTTGACACCCAAATCGCCGCCCACTTTCTTAACCATCCGGCGCAAATTTCTTACCAAAATCTCACTGAAGTCTTACAAGGCATTGTACTAGATAAAGCCTATACACGCTTGGATTGGACCACACGTCCACTGCCAGAAGAGGCCATTGAATATGCACTAGACGATGTGCGTTATTTGATTAAAAATTATGCACAATTAAAGGATCAACTCACGACTGAGAATAAACTCAACTGGTTGATGCAAGACGGTTCAGATTTGGCAAATATCAATTTATACTCGCCAAATCTTGAACAAGCTTGGCAAAAAATAAAAGGCTTATCACGCCTACCAAAAAGTAGCCACCAAAAAGCTGCACAACTCGCTGCTTGGCGAGAGTCACAAGCTATTGAGCGCAACAAACCTAGAAAATGGATTATGAGTGATGATCAACTCATTGATCATAGCCTTAATAAAGCAAAGATGTCTGATCAAGAGAAAACACACTTTGATGAGTTTTTATCTCAACAAACCCAGCTAGTGCAAACACGTATTCAGATTGATACACACCAAGTGCCTAGCAAAAGTGAAAAACAACAAAAAAATGAACTGCAAAAACTCATCAAAAAAATCGCAGTTCAGTATAATCTAGACGAAACGATTATCGCTAATGGTAAAACATTAATGAAATTTATTCGTGGCGACCAATCAGTTAGTTTTTTAACCGGTTGGCGCCATCACATTCTAAAAGAGGAGTTGGAAAATGCAAAACAGTCTTAAACCCGTATCGGCAGGAAACTTACCTGAAGAGGTTAATGTTATTATTGAAATCCCGGCAAATTCATCGCCAGTAAAATATGAAATCGATAAAGAAACTGGCGCCATGTTCGTTGATCGCTTCATTTCTACACCGATGTTCTACCCGTGTAATTATGGCTTTGTTCCAGAAACCCTAGCGGACGACGGTGATCCGGCTGATGTTTTAGTCATCACCCCTTTTCCACTAATTCATGACTCAGTTATCACTGCTCGCCCGATTGGCGTACTGCGTATGACTGATGAAGCTGGTAAGGACTCAAAAATCTTAGCCGTACCAACGGATAAACTTTGTAAGTCATATCACGATATTAAATGTATTGATGATGTTGGCGCAAATCTTAAAGATCAAATCGAGCATTTCTTCCGCTACTACAAAGACCTAGACGCTGGCAAGTGGGTTGAAATTGATGGCTGGGGCGATGCACAAGAAGCTAAAAAAGAATTGCAAGAATCTTACGACGCATATCGCAAGTAACTTTTGAGTAAAGCCACCAATCAATTTCAAATAATTGGTGGAGAGCATCGGGGTAGAAAATTTAGCTTTCCTGATGCACCTGGTCTAAGACCCACCCCAAACAAAGTTCGAGAAACCTTATTTAACTGGATTCAGTTTGAATTGAGTAATAAGGTTTTTTTGGATTTATTTGCGGGCAGTGGTGCACTAAGTTTTGAAGCAATCTCTCGAGGTGCTGGACAAGTTATCAGTCTTGAAAAAGATTCAAATGCCTTTCAAAATTTAGAAAAAAATCGGAAAAACTTAAAATCGGATAATCATCGAGTTATTCACGGTGATGCTTTGGATTTTTTATCCAAAAAACCCTCGCAAACCTTTGATTTTGTCTTACTTGACCCACCTTTTCATCAAAAAATCCTAGAAAATACGCTAAATCGCCTCTCAGCAGGTGGTTTTTTGACTTTAGGATGCAAACTCTATATAGAATCTGAGTTTGCCATTACTGATGTTTTTTTAAATCAAGAAATTTCGCAAAAAATCAAAATCAACCAACAAAAACACTCAGGACAAGTACACTATTGCCTAATTGAGGTATTATGAGTCTAAATTTCCACTAAGTACACTTATGACAAAAAAAATCGCCATTTATCCAGGTTCTTTTGATCCGATTACCAATGGCCATATTGATCTGATTAAACGTGCTAGCAAGCTGTTTGATGAAGTAATTATTGGCATTACTCAAAATAGTAAAAAGTCTGCTTTTTTGACCATTGAGGAGCGCATTAGCCTTTCTAAAGAAATCTTAAAGGATATTGATAACATTAAAGTACTGAGCTTTAACACCCTCTTGGTTGACTTCGCTCAATCACAAAATGCTCAAGTTATCTTGCGTGGCTTGCGTGCGGTGAGTGATTTTGAGTACGAATTCCAACTCTCTGGCATGAACAAACATTTAAATACCAATATCGAAACTCTGTTCATGACACCGGCAGAACAATACGCCAATATCTCTTCTTCACTGGTTAGAGAAATTTTATCCTTAGGAGGTGATGTTAGTCACTTCGTGCCTGAAACTGTGGAAAAACTACTTAAATCACGTCTTTAATTTTTTTACCCTTCTACTGCTTGAATTAAAAATACTTACCCCTATATAGGGGGTATATCAAATACAAGGAGTAAGAAAAATGTCAAAGATTATCGGTATTGACTTAGGAACAACAAATTCGTGTGTGGCCATTATGGATGGTAGCAACATTAAGATTATTGAAAATTCAGAAGGTGATCGCACCACCCCATCAATCATCGCTTTTCCAAAAGATTCAGAAGAAGTTTTAGTTGGTCAGTCTGCAAAGCGTCAAGCAGTAACCAACCCTGAAAACACTCTGTACGCCATTAAGCGTTTAATCGGTCGTCGTTTTGAAGAAGATGCAGTGCAAAAAGATATCGATCTTGTGCCTTATAAAATTGTTAAAGCTGACAATGGCGATGCTTGGGTTGAAGTTAACGGCACTAAAATGGCAGCACCAGAAATCTCAGCAAAAGTTATTGGCAAAATGAAAAAAACAGCTGAAGACTACCTGGGTGAAACAGTAACAGAAGCAGTTATTACTGTTCCTGCTTACTTTAACGATTCACAACGTCAAGCAACTAAAGATGCAGGTAAGATTGCCGGTCTTAATGTCAAGCGTATTATTAATGAGCCAACAGCAGCAGCATTGGCTTATGGTGTAGACAAACTTACTGGTGACAAAACCGTTGCTGTTTATGATTTAGGTGGCGGTACATTTGATGTATCAATCATTGAAATGGAAGATATCGATGGTGAAAAACACTTTGAAGTATTATCCACTAATGGCGATACATTCTTAGGTGGTGAAGATTTTGACCAACGCATTATCGGCTATTTAGTTGAAGAATTTGAAAAAGAGCAAGGCGTTAACTTAAAGAACGATCCAATGGCTCTTCAGCGCTTAAAAGAAGCAGCAGAAAAAGCCAAGATTGAATTATCTTCATCTGAGCAAACAGAAGTAAACCTTCCATATGTAACGGCTGATGCTTCTGGTCCTAAGCACATGAATATTAAAATTACACGTGCCAAGCTAGAGTCGTTAGTAGCAGATTTAATTCAACGCTCAATTGATCCTTGTCAAATCGCACTAAATGATGCTGACCTTTCAGCTAGTGACATTGATGAAGTGATCATTGTTGGTGGCTCAACACGTATGCCTAAGGTGCAGGAAAAAGTACAAGAATTTTTCGGCAAAGAGCCTAAAAAAGATGTCAACCCAGATGAAGCAGTTGCAATGGGTGCGGCAATCCAGGCGGGTGTATTAGGTGGCGATGTTAAGGATGTGTTACTACTTGACGTAACACCATTATCTCTAGGTATTGAGACTATGGGTGGTGTGATGACTAAGCTAATTGAAAAGAATACAACCATTCCAACAAATGCTTCGCAAACTTTCTCAACTGCGGCTGATAATCAGTCTGCTGTTACTGTTCATGTACTACAAGGTGAGCGTGAAGTAGCAAGTGCTAACAAATCTCTAGGGCAATTCAACCTAGAAGGTATTGATGCAGCACCTAAAGGAACGCCTCAAATTGAGGTAACACTAGACATTGACTCTGATGGTATTTTGAATGTTTCTGCTAAGGATAAAAACACTGGCAAAGAGCAATCAATCACAATTAAGGCATCAAGTGGCTTGAGTGATGAAGAAGTTGAAAAAATGATTAAAGATGCTGAAGCGCATGCAGATGAAGATAAAAAATTCCAAGAATTAGTTACTTCTAAAAACATGGCAGATTCTTTAATCCACTCTACCAAGCAAACCTTAGAAGAGCTTAAAGAAGAAGTATCTGAAGATGAAAAAACTTCAATTGAAGCAGCGATTACCGAGCTTGAAGAAGCTGTTAAAGGCGATGATAAGGAAGCTATTGATGCCAAATCACAAGCGTTAACTGAAAAAGCACAGCCTCTAGCTGAAAAAGCACAAGCCAAAGCTGGATCAGCTGACGGCAGTGCTTCACAAGCAACGGATGCAGGCGATGATGTGGTTGATGCAGACTTTGAAGAAGTTAAAGACGACAAGTAGTCTTTAAGATCTAAATCAATCACTAACCTTCTTCAGATCTGAGTATTTGAAGAAGGTTTTTTAACTTTATAAAAAGGTAGTTATGTCACAAAGAGATTATTATGACGTTCTAGGTGTTGAAAAAGGCGCAGATAAGAAGCAAATTAAAAAGGCTTACAAACGCTTGGCCATGAAACATCACCCTGACCGGAATACAGACGATAAAGAAGCGGCTGAAGAAAAATTTAAAGAAATTCAAAAAGCTTACGCCATTCTTTCAGACGAGCAAAAACGTCAAGCTTACGACCAATTTGGTCATGCAGGTGTTGATGGTAGTGCTGGCGCTGGTGGATTTGGTGGTGGAGGCGGTTTTGGCGGCGGTGGTTTTGGCGATATTTTTGGCGATATTTTTGGTGGCGGCGGCCATCAGCAAGCAGACAATCGTGGCTCTGATCTACGCTACGACTTAGAAGTTGACCTAAAAGAAGCGGCCGAAGGCACAACAGTTAAGATTCGCATTCCTAAAAATGAGACTTGCGATACTTGTTCTGGCACAGGCGCCAAACCGGGTACCAGTGTTAATACTTGTGGCACTTGCCATGGCGCCGGACAGGTGCAAATGCAACAAGGATTTTTTGCTGTTCAACGCCCTTGCCCGACTTGTTCTGGCACAGGTCAAAAAATTGAATCTCCGTGTGGCACGTGTCGTGGCCAAGGCGTGGTGCGCAAACAAAAAACGTTATCGGTCAAGATTCCAGCAGGTGTTGATACGGGCAACCGTATTCGTCTTAGCGGCGAAGGTGAAGCCGGTGTTCGCGGGGGTCAAAGTGGTGATTTGTACGTAGAAGTACATGTTAGACCACATGAAATCTTCCAGCGTGAAGGTAGTGATTTGTATTGTGAGGTGCCTATTGATTTTGTAACCGCTTCATTAGGTGGCTCAATTGAAGTACCGACACTCAGCGGAAAATTAAAAATTAAAATTCCAGCTGGCACTCAAACTGGCAAACAGTTCAGACTACGAGGAAAAGGTATTACCGCTATTCGTAGTAGTGGAACAGGTGATTTAATTTGCCAAGTTAAATTGGAAACACCGGTCAACCTAAGTAAAAAACAAAAACAACTATTAGAGGAATTTTCTGACTCATGTGGCAAGAAACATCACCCTGAGTCAGACTCATTTTTTGGTAAAATGAAATCATTCTTCGAATAAAAATAATAGGAATCAGTGTGAAAATTAAGCAAATCAAAGCAAGAGAAATCTTAGACTCTAGAGGCAACCCAACCATTGAAGCAGATGTTATTCTTGATGATGGCACTATTGGTAGTGCTATGGTGCCTTCTGGCGCTTCAACAGGTCAACGTGAGGCTTTAGAATTGCGTGATGGTGACAAATCTCGTTACCTAGGCAAGGGTGTTTTAAAGGCAGTAGAATTTGTTAATACTGAAATTAATGAAACTCTTATTGGTTTTGGTATTGAAGATTTAAGCAAGATTGATCAAGCCATGATTGACCTAGACGGCACTGAAACAAAATCAAGATTGGGTGCTAATGCCATTTTAGCTGTATCACTTGCTTCAGCACATGCTAACGCTAATAGACAGCACAAGCCTTTATATGATTCACTTGACCAAGGTGATGACTATCAGCTACCTGTGCCGATGATGAATATTATCAATGGTGGTGAGCACGCTAATAATAGCGTTGATATCCAAGAATTTATGATTATTCCTGCTGGCGCGCCAAGCTTTAAAGAAGCACTACGCTATGGCGCTGAAGTATTCCATCACTTAAAATCAGTCTTAGAAGCTCAAGGCATGAACACAGCTGTGGGTGACGAGGGTGGCTTTGCACCCGATCTTGCATCAAATGAAGATGCCCTTAAAGTAATCTTAGAGGCAATTGCCAATGCTGGATACACAGCAGGAAAAGATATTTTTATCGGTATTGATGCAGCCAGTTCTGAATTTTACAAAAATGGCACTTACAATCTTGTTTCAGAAAACAGATCCCTAACTTCACAAGAGTTTGTTGATTACCTGGCCAACTGGGTTGAAAACTACCCTATTATTTCAATCGAAGATGGTATGGATGAAAATGACTGGGAAGGTTGGGATTTACTCACTAAAAAAGTAGGCGACAAAGTACAACTGGTTGGTGATGATTTATTTGTAACTAATAGCAAAATTTTAAAACAAGGCATAGATAACAACATTGCCAACTCTATCCTAATCAAGGTTAACCAGATTGGTACGCTTACTGAAACGTTTGCAGCCATGGATATGGCTGATGCAGCAGGCTATACAGCAGTTATGTCTCACCGATCTGGTGAAACTGAAGATACCACCATTGCTGATTTGGCCGTTGCAACGGGTTGCGGCCAAATCAAAACTGGCTCTTTATCGCGCTCTGATCGATTGGCAAAATACAATCGTCTTTTGCGCATTGAAGAGCAATTAGGTGCTAAAGCGATCTATCCAGGGCTTGATGCTTTTAAACATTTAAATTAAACTAAGCTTTAACTTATTCAACCAAACCACAACTGATTGGAATCACTTTCAACTTTTTGGCTTAGTGTCCTGCTTTTTGGCTTGATACTAGTCTCTGCTTTTTTCTCTTCTACTGAAACGTCGATGATGGCGATTAATCGTTATCGTCTAAAGGCTTTAAGCGCTACCAACAAAAATGCCAAAAGAACTGAGCATTTATTAAAAGACACAGACCATCTAATTGGCACTATCTTACTGGGCAATAATTTTGTTAATATTTTTGCCTCCAGTATTGCCACCATTCTAGCTATTAAGCTTTGGGGAGAGGATTCTATTGTCTTGGCATCACTTACACTCACCTTTGTTATCTTGGTTTTTGCTGAAACCACACCAAAAACTTTTGCCGCTAAAAATCCAGAAAAAGTCGCCCTACCGGCCTCGATTATTATTAGCGCACTAATCAAACTTTTTAAGCCCTTTGTTTGGATTATTTCACAAATTTCAACTCTTATTCTAAAATTATTTGGCATTCATACTCATCAACAAAATGATGATATTAGCTCTGAAGAATTACGCATGGTGGTGAGTAACGCCAAGCCTGTTATTGCTTCAAATTACCAAAAAATGCTGCTCAACATCATTGATTTAGAAAAAGTAAAAGTTGAAGACATTATGATTCCTAGACATGAGCTTATCAGTGTTGACATCAATAAACCTGATGAAATCCTAAAGCAATTTGAGCGCATTCAACATACTCGCCTGCTTACCTATGACGGCTCTAGTGACAACATTACAGGTGTGCTACATATGCGTGACATTGTCAACCTTTATGCTAAAGGAGAATTTAGTATGGACAACGTTTTGGCGCTAGTTCGATCTCCTTACTTTGTCCCTGAAGGCACTTCTCTTGCACATCAGCTTGAGCATTTTCAAACTCAAAAAAGACGTTTAGGCTTAATTGTTGATGAGTATGGAGAGGTTCGCGGGTTGATCGTGCTTGAGGATATCTTAGAAGAAATTGTAGGGCAGTTTACCTCCAATCAAAATGAATGCATCGATGAGATTAGTTTGCAAGAGGATGGAAGCTATCTGGTTGATCCTAGAATTAGCGTGCGAGAGTTAAACGCACTCCTTAATGTTCAGCTACCGAGTGCAAAAGCCAAAACCCTAAACGGTCTTATTTTGGAAGAATTACAAACCATTCCAAAGCGAGATGTTAGTCTAAAAATTGGAAAAATTTTAGTTGAAATTTTACAAATATCTGATCAAGCAATTAAATTAGTCAAACTCACTAAACTAAATTAAAGATTCACCCATTCGAACTGCCTGTCCGGGGTTTAAATTTAACAGGTTTTTCTGATTTGGCATTAGCATTATAATGGTCGAACCCATATTAAAGCGCCCCATCTCTTCGCCTTTTTTGAGCTCAATATTTTGGTCTGAATAATCAAAATGCTGGACTTGCTTTTGATAAGGCGGGTTAATTTGACCTGCCCAAACCGTTTGCATAGAGCCAACAAAAATAGCACCTACTAAAATAAAAGCACATAAGCCGAATTGAGTTTGAAAATAACACACGACTCGCTCATTTCTAGCAAACAAATTATCCACACCTTCGACAGTTGCCTTATTCACTGAAAACAAGTCGCCAGGAATATAATCCATAGAAATCAACTTGCCATCATAAGGCATATGAATACGATGATAGTCTTTTGGTGACAGGTATATTGTGGCAAACAGACCTGCATCAAACTGATCGGCGCGATAATCTCCAGCTAATAATGCTGAAACCGTATAGTAATGATTTTTAGCCTGAAAAATTGTTGCATGGCTAATATTGTCAGCTTGTGAAACCACTCCATCAACAGGACTCACAATGTCACTCAAGCCAATTTCACGCGCACCAGGCTTAAGTGCACGAGTAAAGAAATCATTAAAATGCTTATAATCTTCAACATTCTCACGCACTGCTTCAGATAGATCAACACCATAAGATTTTATGATCCAGCGAGTAAAAGTGTTTTTTATCCAAGCATTTTCAATACGCGCAAAACGAAACATAAGCTTTGATAAAGCGTGCTGGGGAATAATGTGTTGCCACCAAGTCATAATATATCCTTCAGTATTAAGCTAACTTAGACTGAATAAAACTCAAAGCCTCACTGTAGACAACTTCAATTTTATCAGCACGATTTCTCGCCTTGTACTCAACATTGCCATTATCTGCATGCGTATCACTCAGCACCATTCTATGTGGAATGCCTAACAATTCAGAATCTGCAAACATAATACCAGCTCGCTCTTTACGGTCATCTAGTAACACCTCAATGCCCGCTTCTAGACACTGTTGATATAAACTATCGGCCAAGTCTTTCACTCGAGTTGATTTGTTGTAATTAATCGGTACGATGACCACTTGGAACGGCGCAATGGCTTCGGGAAAAATAATACCACGATCATCATAATTTTGCTCAATAGCTGCTGCAATCACACGCGTAACTCCGATACCGTAACAGCCCATAGTGGTGGTTACCGCTTTGCCAGATTCGCCAATCACGTTAGCTTTCATAGCTTTAGAATACTTATCGCCCAATTGAAAAATATGGCCCACTTCAATGCCACGTTTGATCACTAATTTTCCTTGTCCATCTGGAGACTCATCACCTTCAAGCGCATTACGCAAATCAGCTTCAACAAACTCAACACCTTGCCAATTAGCGCCAATTAAATGCTGATCCCACTCATTAGCACCACAAACAAAATCACATAAAATACTGGCCGAATAGTCAGCTATTAGCTCAATGCTTAAGCCTTTGATGCCAATAAATCCTTTTTTAAGGCCTAATGACTTAATTTCTTCATCGGTTGCCAGTTCAAATTCACCCAATAAATTATGCGCTTTAATTTCGTTTAACTCATGATCGCCGCGAAGGGCTAATGCCTTAAATCCGCCTGCTGTTTTAACAATTAATGTTTTAATGCACTGAGAACGCTCTACTTTCAAAAATTCAGAGACTTGTTCAATACTGGTTTTTTTCTTAGTTAAAACAGATTCTTGTTGTGCTGTTGGTGTGCAAGTTTGGGCTTGCTTGGTAAAAGCAACTTTTTCAATATTAGCGGCATAACCCGATTCATCAGAAAAACAAATTGCATCTTCGCCACTATCCGCTAACACATGAAACTCATGAGAAGCATCACCACCAATAGAGCCAGAATCTGCCAACACAGGTCGATAATCAAGCCCTAGACGATCAAAAATACGACAATAGGTTTGGTGCATTAAATCGTATGTTTGTTGCAATGAATCCTGATCTAAATGAAAGGAATAGGCATCTTTCATGATAAATTCACGTGAGCGCATCACGCCAAATCGAGGGCGAATTTCATCCCTGAATTTAGTTTGAACTTGGTAAAAACTCATTGGCAACTGCTTATAACTACGAATATACTGAGCGGCTAAATTGGTAATAACTTCTTCATGTGTCGGGCCTAGGCAAAAATCACGGCCATGGCGATCATTAAAACGTAATAATTCTGGACCATATTCGTGCCAACGGCCTGATTCTTGCCAAAGCTCTGCCGGTTGTGTTACTGGCATTAACACCTCTTGAGAGCCTGATTTATCCATTTCTTCACGAATGATATTTTCAACTTTTTTAAGCACTCTTACACCCATGGGCAAATACGAATACAAGCCTGAAGCCAGCTTAGAAATAAGGCCGGACCGGATCATTAATTGGTGCGAGATAATTTGCGCATCATTCGGCGCTTCTTTTTGCGTTGGAATTAACAGTTGTGTGGTTTTCATATAAAATGAATTGGTGCTTTTAAATAATTATGCTAATTTTACCCGAGCGACCTTATTATGATTGATATTCAGACACTATTAATTTATGCCATTCCTGTGTTGTTTGCCATCACTGTGCATGAAACTGCTCACGGCTGGGTTGCCTCTTTATTAGGAGATCATAGTGCTCGTATGATGGGCAGACTAACGCTCAATCCCATTAAGCATATTGATCTAGTTGGCACCATTGTGGTGCCGGCTTTTTTATATTTTACAGCGGGCTTTGTTTTTGGTTGGGCCAAACCTGTGCCGGTTAATTTCAGTGCACTTCGATCACCAAAACAGGATATGCTTTGGGTGGCTATTGCCGGGCCGGTGAGTAATTTTATAATGGCAGCTGGCTGGCTTATTGTTGTTTTTATCGCCATGAATACTGGATCACAATTCTTAGCAGATATGGCGCAAGTCGGCATTCAGATAAACTTACTGCTTGCGGTGTTAAACCTACTGCCCTTGCCACCGCTTGATGGGGGTCGCGTGGTTAGCTCATTATTACCATCCAAATTTTCATACCAGTATGATCAGCTAGAGCCATACGGTCTGTTTATTTTGCTAGGGTTGTTATTTTTAGGCGTCTTTCAAACAGTTATTTTGCCCATTACTAAGTTCATTCAATACTGGGCTTATGCACTAGTTGGATTGATTTAATTCAAGTTACGAAGAGCAGCTAACACTCAAACCTTGAGCCCACTTTGGTGCCTCTTGGGTATAGCTTTCAAAACCTAAATGCGCCTCAAATGGACTACTCAGTAAATTAAATAGAGTAGAAATTTTATCATAACACTTTCGATCTTCAGCTTCTCGAATGGCCTCTTCTGCAAGATAATTACGCAAAATAAACTTTGGATTAACACTATTCATAAGCTCAACCCTATGCTCAATTTTTTCCTCAGCAAGGCGCTGATCATACAATACCAGCCAACTTGAAAAATTATCATCTGCTGATAATTTTTCAAGATCTGCCAAGCCCCTTAGAGAGTTAGTGTAATCTTTTTTGTGTATTCGCAATAACTCAAGAAACTGATTAATCAATTGATGATCGCCCTCATGTTGCTGAGTGAGTCCAAATTTTTGTCGCATTAGCATCGAGTAAGATTTGATTAGCTGCTGCTCATAAGTTTGCAAAATAGCTTTAGCTTGCTTGGTGTCAATTAGACTAGACAAGGCGTCAGCCAAACGCGTTAAGTTCCACAATCCAATACTGGGCTGTTGATCAAATGCATAACGCCCTTCATGATCCGAATGATTACAAACAAATGAAGTATCGTACGTTTCTAAAAATCCAAATGGGCCATAATCCATAGTCAAGCCTAATATGGACATATTGTCGGTATTCATCACTCCGTGTGCAAAGCCTTGTGCCTGCCATGAAGCGATCATAACCGCTGTACGCTTAACCACTTCTAAGAAAAAATTTTCATACACCTTCGCACCTTGGAGCTCAGGAAAATGCTGTTCAATAACAAAATCGGCCAATTTTTTAACTTGTACAATTTGCCCGCGTGATGCAAATAATTCAAAATGACCAAAACGAATATGTGTTGGTGCTACACGCATAACAATAGCGGCTGTTTCTAGATTTTCTCGATAAACCTCTGTTGAACTACCTACTAAACTTAGCGCTTGTGTGGTGGAAATATTCAACCCTTGCATGGCTGCTGAACACAAATACTCACGAATCGAAGAGCGTAAGACTGCTCGACCATCTGCTTGTCGAGAGTATGGAGTAGGACCTGCACCCTTGAGTGATAATTCTTGATAGCCCCTTTTGGAACCTGGAGCGTTGGATTCTATTTGACCAATTAAACATGAACGTCCGTCGCCTAATTGCGGGTTGAAGTGGCCAAACTGATGGCCTGCATAAATACTGGCGATAGGCTCTATCTGTTCAAATTTTTCCTCACCAGAAGTAATCTTTAACAGTTCAGAATCAGTCAACACCAGCCCCAAGTCAGCATAAAGCTGGGTATTTTTATGAATTAAAAACGGCTGATCCAGTGGCTGAGTTTGTACCTTTGTTGAAAATTCACTGCCAAGCTTGGCAAAATTCAACATTTTCTAACTGAGTTTATCTCTAAGTAATTGATTGAGTAGTTTTGGATTGGCTTTTCCCTGCGTGACTTTCATTGCCTGGCCAACAAAAAACCCTAGAATTTTTTCATTGCCAGATTTAAACTGCTCAACTTGAGGGGAATTATTCGCAATAATTTCATCAACAATCGCTTCAATAGCTCCCGTATCAGTCATTTGCTTTAAACCTTTTGATTCAATAATTTGATCGGCAGAGCCTTCACCTTCCCACATCGCCTTAAACACATCTTTGGCAATTTTTCCAGAAATAGTGTCATCACCAATACGTACGATTAGTTGCGACAAATCCTGTGCAGATACTAACGACTGCTCAATCTCTAACTGGTTTTTATTCAACATGGCAGACAACTCTCCCATCACCCAATTAGCGCAAAGTTTGGCGTTATCTTGGTTGTTCTTGAGCATAATTTCAAAATAATCAGCTAATGATTTTTGCGATGTGAGTACATCTGCATCATATTCGTTTAAACCCAGCTCAGCTATAAAACGCGCTTTTTTCTCAACAGGAAGCTCAGGTAAGCTGGACTTTATTAAGGCCATTAGCTCATCTGTAATCTCAACCGGTAGCAAGTCTGGGTCTGGGAAATAACGGTAGTCATTCGCTTCTTCTTTTGAGCGCATAGAGCGAGTTTCGTGTTTAACAGCATCATACAAACGTGTTTCTTGCACCACTTGACCACCCTCTTCAAGGATGTCTTGCTGACGCTCAACTTCAAGATTAATCGCGCGCTCTAAAAATTTAAAGGAGTTTATATTTTTGAGCTCCGCTCGCGTACCTAGCTTTTCCTGGCCCATTGGGCGGAGTGATACGTTGGCATCACAACGGAAAGATCCCTCTTGCATATTGCCATCACAAATACCAATATATTGAACCAGTGCATGGATTTTTTTGGCATAGGCAACTGCCTCTTTAGCGCTACGCATATCTGGTTCAGAAACTATTTCAAGCAGTGGCGTGCCAGCACGGTTAAGATCTACCGCAGTATATTCATTAAACATATCATGGACTGACTTGCCCGCGTCTTCTTCTAAATGAGCACGTGTAACACCAACTACTTTGGTGTTATCACCCACGGTAATTTCAATTTCCCCTTCACCCACAATTGGCAGGTCCATCTGTGAAATTTGGTAACCTTTTGGTAAGTCTGGGTAAAAGTAATTTTTACGATCAAAAATATTACGTTGATTTATATGTGCATTTACCGCTAGGCCGAATTTAATAGCTTTATTTACAGCCTCTACATTTAATACAGGTAATACACCTGGAAGACCCAAGTCAACTGCACATGCTTGAGAATTAGGCGCTTGACCAAATTCAGTAGAGGCAGATGAAAAAATCTTAGATTTAGTGCTTAACTGCGCATGAATCTCAAGGCCAATAACTGTTTCCCACTCCATGCTAATTCTCCTGTGGCATTTGTTGGTGCCAATTAGTTTGTAGTTGGAATTGGTGTGCAATATTAAGCAGTTTTGACTCAGACCAATAGTTGCCAATTAATTGTAAGCCAACCGGCAATTTATTTGAAAACCCGGCTGGAATACTCATCCCTGGAAGGCCTGCTAGGTTAGCACTCAGTGTATAAATATCAGCCAAATACATTGAAACCGGATCTTTAACTGAACCCAAGTCAAATGCTGTTGTTGGTGATACTGGGCCCATAATTACATCCACCTCATTAAAGGCCTTTTTAAAGTCTTCACTAATTAAGTGACGGGTCTTTTGTGCTTTTAAATAGTACGCGTCATAGTATCCTGCTGATAGCGCATACGCACCAATCATAATTCGGCGTTTAACTTCTGCGCCAAAACCTTCTGAGCGCGAGCGCAAATACAAATCTTCTAAATCCTTAGGATTGTCACAACGGTATCCATAACGCACACCATCTAAGCGCGATAAGTTTGATGAACATTCACACGGTGCAACAATATAATAAGTTGGAATGGCGTAGGCAGAATTAGGTAGTGAAATCTCTTTCACAGTTGCGCCCATGGCTTCAAATTCTTTCACCGCATTCATCACTTGAGTGGCCACTTCATCATCTAAACCTTCAGAGAAAAACTCTTTAGGTAGACCAATGGTTAGCCCTTTGACTGAATCATTTAAATTCGCTGTGTAATCAGGCACAGCTTGCTCAGCAGAAGTGGAGTCTTTTTCATCAAAACCTGCCATTGCATTTAAAACAATAGCTGCATCTTCTGCAGTTTTTGTCATTGGCCCCGCCTGATCAAGGCTTGAGGCGTAAGCAATCATGCCGTATCTAGAAACACGTCCATAAGTGGGCTTTAATCCAGTAATACCACACAAGCTGGCAGGTTGACGAATAGAGCCACCAGTATCCGTACCCGTTGCAAAACAACTTAACCCGCCGGCAACAGCTGCCGCTGAACCACCTGACGATCCACCTGGAATCTTGTCAGTGTTCCACGGATTTTTAACCGCGCCATAAAAAGAGTTTTCATTGCTTGAGCCCATGGCAAATTCATCCATGTTAACTTTGCCAAGCATGACAGTATCTGCTTGATTTAATTGATGAGAGACTGTTGCATCATAAGGTGCAATAAAGTTGTCTAGCATTTTAGAGCCGGCGGAAGTCTTAACCCCTTGTGTGCAGAAAATATCTTTATGTGCATAAGGGATGCCAGTCAAGATGCTACCAGCACCCTTGGCAATTTTTTCATCTGCCGCTTGAGCTTGCGCCATGGCTAACTCATCTGTAACCGTAATAAAAGCATTTAGATCAGACTGCTGAATGCGCTTTAAATAATGCTGAGTTAACTCAACTGATGAAAACTCTTTGTCTTTTAAGCCTTGCGCAAGCTGGGCTATAGTTTGGGTATGAATACTCATATTATTCGATAACGGTTGGCACTAAATAATGCTTGTTACCTGTCTTGGGTGCAATAGATTGGAATAAATCAGAATGATCTTGCTCTGTAACTACATCTGCTCGCAAGCGTTGAGTCATGTGTAATGGGTGTGCCATTGGCTCAATATCATCTGTTTCAATAGCGCCCAACTGCTCCGCTAAACCCAAAATAGCATTTAAATCTTTTGTGTTGTCTTTTAATTCAGCATCACTTAACGTTAAGCGCGCTAAATAAGCAATTTGTGTAACTTGCTCTTCAGATAGCGACATAACTATAGCATTGGAATCTTATTAAAGATTCTGAGTGGCTTAGAGAATGAAGATCGCAACATGTTCAAATCACGCTGCATCCACTGCATAGAGTCTTGCATAGTTGTCATGTTTTTGTTCATCTCTTCCATGTTAATTAACATTGGCTCCAATGAGTCCATCTTCACACTAACTTGAGTTAAATCCACAGCAATAGAGTCTAGTGAGTTAAGCTTAAGTGCAATGATATCCATGTCTTTTTCCACACGGGAGAAGCTTTTTTGCATTTGTGCCACGGAAGTCGTCATTTGATCAACATTAGTCGCAAGCTTATCAATACTATTAACCATTGATGACATGTTGCCACCCATATTTGGATCCATAGAATTCGCTAGACGCGTCATGTCATTGGTAATGGAATAAATAACAATGAAGAATCCCATGATAATCGCACTAAAAACAGCCAAAGCAGGTAAGAACATACGCTCAAATTTTGAATCAGTACGCTTATCTGCATTTTCAAGCATTTTTTCCAATTCAGAAATACTCGACGTAATCATTACCTCGTCGTCATTTACTGCTTCTGGTTTTTGTTTATTGTCTGTCATTTTTTACCTTTGTGTTGTGGTTAACAAAAATCCCCAATTACCTGATCTAACTGCTCTTTTTGATATGAATCGCTAATATAAGCCTCACCTAATCGCTTCATTAAAACAAGTCGAATACTGCCATCGATCACTTTCTTGTCAACACTCATGGCTGACAAGAACTCAGAAGCGCTAATTTTACCGTCTACACTGATCGGTAAATTAGATTTTTCTAATAAATCTTGAACTTGGGCCACAGCTTGTTGATTTAAATCACCCACTATTTGGGATAATTTTGCCGCCATCAACATGCCTACTGAAATCGCTTCACCGTGTAAAAACACACCATAACCCAGTGTATTTTCAATTGCATGGCCAAAGGTATGACCTAAATTTAACAACGCTCTTTTGCCTGATTCTAACTCATCCTGAGCAACAATATTAGCCTTGTCCTCACAAGATTGGTACACCGATTGCGTAATTAAAGCCTTATCTCTACGCATTAAACCTTGAATGTTATCTTGCAAAAATGTTAAAAAATCAAGATTACCTAGTAGACCATATTTAATTACCTCAGCCATGCCGGCAGAATATTGCCTATCATCCAAGGTGTCCAGCGTATCAACATCAATTAGCACACATTTTGGCTGATAAAAAGCACCAATCATGTTTTTGCCTAATGGATGATTAACCCCGGTTTTACCACCGACACTCGAATCGACTTGAGAAAGCAAGGTAGTCGGGATTTGAATAAAATTTACACCGCGCTGATAACTACTCGCAGCAAAGCCAGTCATATCTCCAACAACACCGCCACCTAGGGCGATTAGCGTGCATGATCGATCAAATCGATTCTCTAATAAT
Source organism: uncultured Candidatus Thioglobus sp. (assembly GCF_963981275.1). Lineage (NCBI taxonomy): Bacteria > Pseudomonadati > Pseudomonadota > Gammaproteobacteria > Pseudothioglobaceae (SeqCode) > Candidatus Thioglobus > uncultured Candidatus Thioglobus sp. The sequence continues at coordinate 64,405 of NZ_CAXCCZ010000002.1, forward strand.
GCATCAAAAATCAAGTTAACCGTATCTAGATTTTTGTATTGCTCGCCATCAGGTAATAGCACTTCAGCAACATTAAACGAAGCCAATAATGATTTAACTTGCTCTAAATATAATGGCGCAACTGTTGTATTGGTGACAATCATCACCTGCTTACCAGTAATATGCTGGGTAAGTAATTCTGCTTGAGACAATAGCGCCTGACCGATATAGATCGGATAAGATTTAACCCCTAAATCAAGCTGCAGTGTTTTCATCAGGCAAACTCTCTGCGCTCACCACGACCGGCTACATTCTCAACGCAACGGCCACACAACTCAACATGCTCGGTATTATGGCCAACATCCTGGCGGTGATGCCAACAGCGCACACATTTCTCGTGCTCTGACTTACTCACCTTAACAAACACACCGTCGCCTGCTTCGATACAGTCGCTGGTTTTATCATCTAATGGATGAATACGCGCATCAGAGGTAATAAACACAAATCTTAGCTCGTCAGCCAGCTGGCTCAAAGCTTGATAGGTTGATTCATCACAATACAAATCTACCTCTGCATCGAGTGATGAACCAATAATCTTGTCGCCACGCATTTGCTCCATTTGTTTGCGAATAAATGGGTTGATATTTCTAGCAGTATCGATTGCGGTATTCTCATACCCAGCAGACAAGCCTTGATACCATTCATTTAGAAAAATACTATTGGACTTTTCACTTGGCATGTTTTGCCAAATTTCTTCAGCAGTAAATGATAACACTGGGGATAGCCACCTAACCATTGCCTCAAGAATATGGTTTAGTGCCGTTTGCGCACTGCGTCTTGCTCTGGAATCTTCTTGTGTAGTGTATTGTCTATCCTTAATAACATCTAGATAAAACCCACCCAAATCATTGCTACAAAAATTTAAGATAAGCTGCACAACATGGTGGAAATTATAGTGTTCATAAGCTTCTAAAATTTGTGACTGCAACTCTACTGTTTTAGAAACAATCCACTTATCCAAATCAAGCATATCGTCAAACTTTACAACATGCTGGTTAGGATTAAAGCCACTGGTATTGGCCAACATAAAGCGCATGGTATTACGAATACGTCGGTACGAGTCTGCTGAACGCTTAAGAATTTCATCAGAAACCGTCATCTCTCCTGTGTAATCTGTAGAAGCAATCCACAAGCGCAAAATATCAGCACCTAGATTGTTCACTACCTTTTGTGGGCTCATAACATTGCCTAATGATTTGCTCATTTTTTTGCCGTCTTTATCAACGGTAAAGCCATGGGTTAATACTTGTTTATAAGGCGCCTTACCATTAATGGCTACTGAAGAAATAAGCGATGACTGGAACCATCCACGATGCTGATCAGAGCCTTCTAAATATAAATCAGCAACGTCAGATAGACCATCTCTTGCCTTAAGCACTGCAAAATGACTAACACCAGAATCAAACCAAACATCTAGCGTATCGGTGGCCTTTTCATAGTCTTGAGCATCTGCACCTAGCAAATCTTGAATATCTGTATTAAACCAAGCTTCGATTCCGCCTTGTTCAATCATGGCTGAAATTTCAACAAATAATGCTTGTGTATTAGGGTGTAATTCACCCGTCTGTTTATGTGTAAACAAGGTGATTGGCACACCCCAAAAGCGTTGACGAGAGATACACCAATCAGGACGATTACCCACCATTAGCTCGATACGCTTCTTACCCCAATCTGGAATCCAATCAACCTTAGGAATTTGTGCATTAACCGCATCTCGCAAGCCGTTATCTTGCATTGAGACAAACCATTGTGGTGTTGCTCTGAAAATAACTGGAGTTTTGTGGCGCCAGCAATGCGGGTAAGAGTGCACTAATGGCTCATGCTTTACTAGGGCGTTATGAGATTTTAAAATCTCCAAAACACTGGCATTGGCTTTAAAAATAAACTGACCTGCTAATAGCTCAGTATCTTCAAAAAACACGCCGCGGCCATCTACCGGACAATTAACCGGTAAATCGTATTGCTTGCCAACTACAAAATCTTCTTGGCCATGAGCAGGTGCCGTATGAACAGCGCCCGTACCCGCATCTGTAGTGACATGATCACCCAAAATAATTGGCACTTGTTTATCGTAAAATGGATGTTGCGCTTTCAAACCTTCGAGCTCACTGCCTGAAAATATATTGCTAGCAATATTTGACGCCAGTTCATAGCGTAGCAGAGCTTCTTCTGCTAAATCTTGCGCTAATAATAAATACTCATCCCCAGTGTCAGCTAATACATAGTTAAGCTCAGGGTGCAATGCAACAGCCTCATTGGCAGGTAGCGTCCAAGGAGTTGTTGTCCAAATGACCACAAACACTGGCTTATCGACTTTAAAAATAGCATCGTCAATAAGTCTAAACTTAACGTCAATGGCGTCTGATTGCTTATCTTTATATTCAACCTCGGCCTCTGCCAAAGCTGAGCCACACTCCGTACACCAGTGCACCGGCTTGTAACCTTTAGAAACATGCCCGTTATCAACGATTTTGCCCAAAGCTCGAACAATGTCTGCTTCGTATTGGAAATCTTTAGTTAGGTAGGGATTGTTCCAATCTCCTAAAATACCTAAACGCTGAAAATCAAGCTTTTGCTTAGCAACTTGAACATCAGCATATTTGCGACATTCTGCTCTAAACGCATTCGCATCAATCTTAACCCCAACCTTACCTTTTTTCTTCTCAACATTTAACTCAATTGGTAAGCCGTGACAATCCCAACCTGGTACATAAGGCGCATCAAATCCTGACAAAGATTTTGATTTAACAATAATATCTTTTAAAACTTTATTAACAGCATGGCCGATGTGAATATCGCCGTTTGCATAAGGAGGGCCGTCGTGAAGTATAAATTGAGGCTTTCCTTGATTATGCGCTCGGATTTGAGCATACAGATCATCATCTTGCCATTTTTTTAAAAATCCGCCTTCACGATTTGCAAGATTTGCTTTCATTGCAAACTTAGTGGCAGGTAGGTTTAAGGTGGGTTTATAATCAGACATTGATGCTTAAAAGTTTAAAAACTAAAAAGCACCATTATACGTGATAGGCTTGGTTTTTTGAAAACGAAAATTAAGAGTTGAATCAGAAATTAGGCTATTTTTTTGAGGATAAATAAAGCTTTAAATAAATCGCCAAAGCAACAGAAGATACAACAAAAAGCAGCGCTATCCAAAACACCCCGTCGGTATTCAATTCATTCATGGGCATAATCAATCCTCTTGTTGTAACTAACAAGAAAATAACATAAGTTTAGAGAGGGTTTAGAGGGTTATTTTCTAAAGTATTTAAATCTTCTGCCAATCACAAAAATAATAAAACTAACAATGGCCAATGCGACCATTAGTAGGCTCATATAAAAAACCGTATCGGTATTAAGTTCGTTCATAATCATAGCTAACCCCTCTTATTTAATAGTTAATAACAGGAGTATTCTATCAATAGAATCTTTTCAAATAATTGACCTAAGTCAACAATCTAGAAATAAATTTAAAATTATCGGGATTTAGTACGATCCTGCCCAAGAAAATCTTAGCCAATGCAAATGTACAACGAAAACTGTTTTGGTCGTTTTAAAAACTAAGGCTTGATTTTTGCTTTGGCAACACCAAAAACAATACCAACAGCAACAGTCAAAACAACCATCATAACACTCATATAAAAAACAACATCATTGTTCAGCTCGTTCATGATCATAATTACACCCTCTTTTTTTTTTATTAACAAGAGTATTCTAACAATAAAACTTGATTTAAATCAAGTTTTTATAATTAAAGTTTAACAGAATTGAGTAATAACTTAACTTGCCCCGGCTTTAAATAGTCGTATTGATTGGCTTTAAGATTTTCAGGCAAACGAATTTCACCAAAGCGAATGCGGATTAAGCGCGAAACTTTAAAGCCTAAAGACTCCCAAAGGCGTCTTACTTCACGCTTACGCCCCTCTTTTAGTACAACTTTGTACCAACGATTTGCCCCTTCGCCACCCCCAATAGTTACGCGATTAAATTTTGCTATACCATCTTCCAGCTCGATACCGGTGGTTAGCTTTTGGATATCTTCACTCTCAACCTGACCCAGCACACGAACAGCGTATTCACGATCGATCTGTGAGCTTGGATGCATGAGCTTATTAGCTAAATCACCATTGTTTGTAAACAACAACAAACCCGAAGTGTTAAGATCTAGACGGCCCACCATCACCCAGCGAGACTCTTTAGGCAGTAAACTATAGACACTCTTACGCCCTTCGTCATCTTTATTAGAACAAATTACGCCGGCCTGCTTATTTAAAATAAGCACCTTGGTTTCCTCTTCTTGATAGCGCTCAAGATCAATACTTCTGCCGTCAATTTTTACCTTATCAGTAATCTCACACTTATCGCCAATTTGCGCTGTTTTATTGTTAACTTCAATACGCCCTTGCTCAATAAGTCTTTCTGCCCAACGACGCGAGCCGTAGCCAGCAGTTGCGATTAATTTTTGTAGTCTTTCAGCCATAATTAGTATGTAATACCCATTGATTCTCTCACTTCTGCCATCGTTTCTTGAGCAACACCTCGCGCTTTATCAGACCCTTCATGAATAATCTGTTTGATTAGGTCTGGGTCTGCTTGATACTTGGCAATACGCTCTTGCATTGGCAGCAACTCCGCCTGAATTGACTCAATTACTGGCTGCTTACATGCCACACAACCCATTTTAGCATTGACACAACTATCAACTACCCAGTCACATGTTTGTGCATCTGAATATACCTGGTGCAATTGCCATACAGGGCACTTGTTTGGATCACCGGCATCGGTAAGCTTAATACGAGCAGGATCTGTTGGCATGCGTTTAATTTTGGTTTCGATATCCTCGGCAGTATCTCTAAGAGAGATTGTATTGCCATAAGATTTACTCATTTTCTGCCCATCTAAACCCGGCATTTTTGAGGCTTTAGTCAGTAAGGATTCAGGCTCTGGCAGAATAATTTTTCCCGTACCTTCAATATAGCCTGCTAGGCGCTCACGATCACTTAGCCTAATATTTTGCTGATCTTGTAAGAGTGCTTGAGCCTTAACCATGGCTTCATCATCGCCGGTTTCTTGATAAGCTTTACGCAATGAACGGAACAACTTAGCTTGTTTTTTACCCATCTTGCCAATCGCCGCCTCTGCTTTATCTTCAAAGCCAACTTCTCGACCATAGATATGGTTAAAGCGTCTGGCTACTTCACGTGTCAGCTCAATATGAGCCACCTGATCTTCACCAACTGGCACCAGTCCAGCTTTGTAAATCAAGATATCAGCACTTTGTAATAACGGATAACCTAAGAATCCATACGTCCCCAAATCTTTGGTTTTAAGCTTAAGTTGCTGATCTTTGTAAGACGGCACACGCTCTAACCAAGAAAGTGGTGTAGTCATGGATAATAGCAGGTGCAACTCAGCATGCTCAGGCACTTTTGACTGAACAAAAATTGTGGCTGTATTTGGATTAACACCTGCAGCTAACCAATCAACCACCATTTCCATGACATTCGTTTCAAGATCTATTTTGTCTGAGTAATGCGTAGTAAAGGCGTGCCAATCTGCCACAAAAAAGTAAGAGTCATACTCATTTTGAAGCTCAAGCCAATTTTTTAAAACACCATGATAATGGCCCAAATGTAGCTGACCTGTTGGTCGCATACCGGATAAAACTCGATTGTCTTGCATTGATTGTAGCGTTAAATTAATAAAGATGCATTATACCAAGGCTATCTACGCTTGTGCGTAAAGCGCAAGCCCATCAAGAACTAAATGCGGCTGAATTTCAACCGGATGAGCAAGGCGATAGTTAATTACCTTAGCGTCACCACCTGTTAGCAAGATTTTCAAATCACCATATTGCTCAAGACGACTCTCAATTTGCTGATTAATCACACTCATTAACATCTGTGCAGTGCCGTATTCCCAAGCATCGCTGGTATTATCTGCATTCATTTCTAATACCAAGTGTTTAGAACTACTAGAAAACTTTTCAAAACTTCGACGTAAAACTCCCAAACCCGGCATAATTAGCCCGCCCTGATGCTTGCCATTAGCAAGTACCAAATCAAACGTTAGCGCACTGCCTGCATCAATCAGAAAAATATTTTGATCTGGGTAATGGTGCATAGCGCCAATCATGGTTAAAAATCGATCCACACCTAAATCTTGAGGTGTGTCATAAGCAGATTTAAACGATTGAAACTGATCAAATGAGGTAGCAAACACAACATTGTTTAAGCCACTCAACAAAGACTGATCACCTACACAACTCGCAAATACTTGGTCTGCCTTTGGCAACAAATCAAGTTTGAAGTTGACGGTTAAAACAGAATGATATTCGCCATTAAACGTCCATTTAACAGCAGTATTTCCAATATCAATTAATAAGATATTATCCAAATGGAATGTCGCTCATCCACATGTGAGTCACAATACTGGCTGCGTACCCCAGTGCAATCACCGGCATCCACTTAAGGTGTGAGCCAAAGGTGTATAAGCCTTTTGATTGACCCATAAGTGCCACACCAGCAGCAGAGCCAACTGATAACAAACTACCACCGACACCAGCAGTTAGCGTTACTAATAGCCACTGATCCAACGACATTTCAGGGTTCATGGTTAACACTGCAAACATCACCGGAATGTTATCCACCACGGCAGATAACAAGCCAACCAAGATATTGGCGTAAGTTGCGCCCAGTGTGGCGTACATCATCTCTGATGTCATGGCCAAGTAGCCCATGAAACCAAGTCCACCAACACTAACGATAACACCAAAGAAGAATAATAGTGTATCCCACTCGGCACCAGCAACTTTTCTAAACACATCAAAGGCATCTTCTTGGGTGCGCTTTTCAATTTTACGAATAAAGAATGCGGCCACCATTAGGTAGCTCAAACCCAACATCATGCCCATCGCTGGTGGTAAATGCAGGAAGTTATGGAAGCTTACTGCCGTAACAATTGTCAATATGAATAGTACAACACTAATCAATCCGCCTATCTTGATATTAACCACTTCACCGGAAGAAGTAGCTTTTTCATTTTGAATAGCAAAATGCATAATAGCTGCAGGAATAATAAAGTTAATAAGAGATGGGATGAATAGCACAAAGAATTCAGAAAATTCTACCAAACCTTTTTGCCAAACCATTAACGTAGTGATATCGCCAAATGGACTAAATGCGCCACCAGCATTAGCAGCCACCACAATATTGATCATCGCGATTGAAACAAAACGTGGATTGCTCGAGCCCACCGCCAACACCACTGCACCCATGATGAGCGCTGTTGTTAAGTTGTCTGCAATCGGTGAGATAAAAAATGCCAAAAATCCAGTCATCCAAAAAAGCTGCCTAAAGGTAAAGCCTTTTGAAACTAACCAAGCCTTCAAACTCTCAAATACTTGCCTTTCTTTCATGGCTTCAATGTAGGTCATGGCAACGAGTAAGAATAAAAACAGCTCTGCATATTCGAGTAAATTATGGCGTAAAGCCACTTCTGCTGAATGATCAATTCCTTGTGAAGCATAGACCCAACCAATCAAACCCCAAATCACACCAGCAACTAAAATCACAGGTTTGGATTTTCTAAAGTGAGTAAACTCTTCCACCATCACCAAAATATACGCCAGTACAAACAATACCAACGCAAAATAACCCGCCCAATGATTGGTTAAATCAAGCTGAGTTACAGGGTCACTGCTAGCAAAAGCAGACAGCGGCAATAAGGTTAGTAGAAATAATATTTTAGTCATTATGAATCCTAGTAAGTTGGACGTTATTTAGTGTTATTTCATCATCTTCATAAGCCAGTTCAACCGTCGCCAAACATAAAGATTTTGAATCTAATTTTACACAACGCACCACCATACCGGAAGCTTTAGTAGAAGTAGAGCCCGTTACAATTAGCGCATCGCCCACCTCCACTTTTTCATTACACTCAAACGCACGCATTCGACGCTTTGATTTTCCCAAATAATGTAGGCGCGCCACCACTTCCTGCCCAGGGTAACAACCCTTAGTAAAGCTCACCCCCACCTCATCAATATCCAAATTAAGCATTTGTGGCACGAATTTTTCACTCGTTGCCAAGAACACTTCCGGCACTTCATTTGCAATACAAGCCTGCTCCCAAACTTCACCACTTGAAAAGTTAATGCCACTAACATCACTAACCAAAGCAATAGATTGATGAGCGTTTAACTTAAAAGGTGACAGGCCTTGCCTGTCACCCTCAAGCAAACCAAGCTGAGTTATTTCATCAGACACGTCAGTAATAACAACATCTGACATCATCTTAAACATACTAAGACGCTTGGTTACAACATCTGCTAAATCACTCGGCAAAGACACATAAAAATCATCAGATTTTTTCATTACCCAAACCAGCGCAATAATCTTACCCTGGTGCTGACAGTAAGCATTGATCTGCACCACACCCTCTTCTAAGGCATTAATATCATTAGAAAATTGCCCTTGCAAAAAAGGCTGCACATCTTTACCAGAAA